>JARXAU010000042.1 GCA_029865675.1 Rhodoferax sp. | reverse complement strand
CGCCACCGATACCAACCACCTCTTCAGCTCTGCCGCATCCATCACCAGCTCCGAAGGCCCGCCACAAGGGGCCAATGCGACAAGTCTGACGCGCGGGTAGCTCATGGAGTGAGCCATCACGAATTAACGCGTAAAGAGCCTCAATTTGCCCACGATGGGCGGGCTTTTGGCCTGTGTGGGCGGGCAAGGGATGTGTAAAACCACAGTGATTGCCGTTTTGGTTTGATGATTCGCGCTGCCAAAGCGGTTTGCAGGGCCCGGTGAAACCTGTTGAACGGTGTCGCGAAACCGGCGCCAGATGGTGCGCGTCTGGCCTTGCGAAATGTCAATGCGGGGCTGCCCGCAACGCGGAAGATGGACCCCACGCTCACCCACTTCAAGGACACACCATGTTTCTGACGCGAGACGACTTTCGGATCCAGGCCAAGAACTTTGATTTGTCTGACGGCCACAACATCACCCGCATCATTTGCGGGCTGTTCATGTTTCCGCACTTTGCCGGCAAATTCGTGGCGGGGGGTTTGGCGGCAGGCACGGTTGCATTTTTCGGCAAGGCGGGTTTCAACCCGCCTGAAATCTGGGCCTGGATGGCCGCCTTTGCAGAGCTGGCCACCGGCGTGGCGCTGGTGCTGGGCCTATGCACCCGCTGGGCCGCCCTGGGTGCGGCTTGTGTGATGGGCATGGCGGTGTATGCACTGCAGGTGGTGAAAGGTTTTGGCTGGGCCTGGAACACCGGCGGCTATGAATACCCGGTGTTCTGGGCCATCACCGCACTGGCTGTTGCCGCCACTGAATTCAAGCGCCTGGCCAAGCCGGCGCACTTGCCGCTGCGCCGGGCGGTTGCCATTTAGCCCGGGCTGAACGCCCGCTAGGTGGGCGTGGCCAATTTGAGGCCGATGATGCCCGCCAGGATCAGGCCCAGGCTGATCAGACGCCCGGCATTGGCGGATTCACCGAACAGCACGATGCCCAGAATGGCTGTGCCGATGGCGCCCACGCCCACCCAAACGGCGTAGGACGTGCCCACCGGCAGCGACTTCATGGCGATGCCGAGCAGCAGCACGCTGCCCGTCATGGCGGCCAAAGTGAGCACACTGGGCCAGAACTTGGTGAAGCCTTCGGTGTACTTCAGGCCGATGGCCCAGCCCACCTCCAACAAGCCGGCGATCATCAACAGAACCCAGGGCATGCGTCGTCTCCAGTCGCCACGCGGGCGTGGTTGTTGTGTTGGTTGCAATCAATAGGTGCCATTGTTGCGTGCCCGTTGCGCCATATTGTGCTGGATCAATAGCCGTGCCTTACTGGCGAAGTGCGATGATCGGCAAATACATGATGAATACGATAAACAACAAACTGCCAGCAGATGCTGCAATGGCGGTGATGAGTGCTGCAGTTCCACGTCTGTGAATTTTGGGATACAAGAACCAAGCTGCGATGACAAGAGCTGGAAGGAGCAGTGCAACTGGATACCACTGCATCGTTAGTTGTGTCGCTGCTGGTAGGTTGCCGCCAAAGGATTTGAATACCTCTGCAAATTCTGGTATTTTTCGAAAGATATGGAACCCGGTCAAACCTGAAACGATTAATCCAACGATAAATTGAATGCTCTGATTTAAAGTTGGTATATGCATGTTGTTTCCTGGCCTGTGGGTTCCAGCTAATACCATCAGATATTTCAGTGGTTTGCAATTCTGTTGAGCAACTGAAGTCGCAGCGCCAGTTGTGCGACAGCCGTTTTACCTTGCTAATCCTTTTGCAGTGCTTCTGTTGGGTGCCGGGGGTGCCGGCGAAAGCAAGTTACCAGCGAAGAGCTGAGAATTTTCTGACCGGGTGAGATGGAAACATTAGAACGAGCCTGTGATGCTACTGGAACTTCCAACACCGCTTACGCTGATGCTGTCGCAACCTGCGCTACGGTGAGAATACCAAGTGGCAACGGAGTCATTCAGATTTGTTTGCTTAAGGCCTTACGTTTGAGCTAACCGGCGTTTTGTGGCGTGCGGCAGTTGGGCGAGAATGAAATGAAGCACAACTGCCGTATGCCGAAAAATGTGCGGTTGAGCGAATAGTTAGGCGTCGCTATTCGTAATGCGTCCACATGCGCAGCACGCGAACAGTTCTTTCTTCGACAAATACTTCATAAACCAGCCGATGCTGGATGTTTATCCGGCGCGAATAAGCACCGTCTAAGTCACCAACTAGCTTCTCGAACGCTGGTGGATTCTGTAGGGGGTTGACTCTCAGGATACCGAGCAACTCTTCAGCTTTTGTTTTCAAGCCGCTTGCGGAAAGTTTCTTTGCGTCTTTGAGTGCTTGTTTTGCGTATACGATTTGCCAAGTCACCAGTCAAGTTCCTTGGCGCTATCGCCCAGTGGTTCGGTCATACCTTCTTTTATCGATTCACGCATTCCAGGAACCGAAAGTAGGAATAGAGTCTCTTGAATTGCTTTCCAATCCTCTGACGAAATGAGGACTGCACTGGTTCTCTTTCCGGATATGAAGATCGGCTCGTGTGATTCGGCTGTTTGGTCAATAAGCCGATATAAGTTCGCTCTCGCTTGGCTTGCTGAAAAAATAGTCATCTGATTCCCTTTTTCAGAGCGTACGTGAAGCGGTACGTCAAGTCAAGCGGTGGCGTGGCAGAGTTGCTTGCATTTGCGACGCCTAACGGAGCTGATCGGCATTGCCGCCTGCCGCAACATGCCGGTTGAGCGAATAGGAAGCGGCTTCCCCAGCGTATAGACGGTGTCGAGGCACCAAGATTGACGGGGCGCCGAGGTTACACGTCGTTTGATGGTTCGGGTAGGTGTGGATATCGCCAAGCAGGTGGTGCACGTGCACGCGGTGGACGGCGCTGGCCGGCGCGTTGTGGCGCGTGCGTTGAAGCGAGACCAGTTCCTGCCGTGGTGCACGCAGCCTCTTCCTGCGGGCTGTCTGGTGGCGATGGAGGGGCGCGGCGGCAAGAATGATGCGACCGATGCGGCGGCGATCTGCGAGGCTGCCTCGCGCCCGCAGATGCGCTTTGTGCCAATCAAGACGACGGTGCAGCAAGGCCTGATGGCGCTGCACGCCATCCGCGAAGGATTCAAGCAAGACCGCACTGCGCGGACCAACCGCATCCGTGGCGTGCTGCCCGGCGTGCTGCGCGCGTCATCGGCATCGGCGAGTTGAGTGCCTCGGCATTCACCGCCTCGGTGGCTGACTTTCACCAGTTCAAGTCTGGCCGGCAGTTCGGCGCCTGGCTGGGCATCGTTCCGCGCCAGAGCTCCTCGGGCGGCAAGGCCAGTCTGGGGCGCATCACCAAACGCGGCGACGACTACCTGCGCACGCTGTTGATCCAGGGCGCGAAGTCGGCCGTGATGAGCGTGGACAAGCGCGACGACCCGACCAGCCGCTGGCTCAAGCAACTCATTGAGCGCATGGGCTGGCAAAAAGCCTGCGTGGCCTTGGCCATCAAGAATGCCCGCGCCTGCACCGGCAGCAGAACTGGCCGCAGCCTGAGCCCAAAGCGCAGATTTGCTGCAATCCAGAATCCCTTCAACCCCAACAACACCCTTGAATCCTCTCATCCCAAGACGTGCTCTCGGAGATGCCTGACAGGTCAGACCGGCAGTTGGTGAACTCGGCTAACCAGATGGGGCGGCAAACGCGCCGAACCCCGGGAGTGAATGGAGCCCAACTGAGCGGTTCTTGTCTGGGCCCGCGCAACACACCCGCGCAACAAGGCCGTTTGTAGATGTGCAGTCTGTTCCCTGTCGCCCCGCGCCTCCACTCGCGCGCGTCCTGGATCAAATGGATTCAATCCCAGACCCCAATACCGGACAGCCAAACAGCCGGCTTTTGAACGGAATACATACGAATACCCAACAGCCTTCTTGACCCTCGGGGGAGCCCTTGTGGAGGGGTCATGCTTCCGTGCGGCGGCTGCCGTGCTACCATGTGTACCCAAGCTTATAAAGGTACACAGCATGCGCACAAACATTGAGATCGACGATAAACTCATGAAGGATGCACTTCTTGTGACCGGAGCAAAGACCAAGAAAGAAGCGGTTGAGCTTGGGCTACGAACTTTACTTGACCTTCGCGCGCAAGAAAAGGCTCGTGAGTTGCGCGGCAAGATCACCTGGGAAGGTGATTTGAATGCGATGAGGACTGATAAGTGATCTTGGTCGACTCCAGCGTGTGGGTCGACTACTTTCGCGCCGCCGACACCCCGCAGGTCACTCTGCTGGACTCTTTGTTTGGACGGACGCGGATTGCGGTCGGCGACCTGGTTGCGGCTGAGGTCTTGCAAGGCGTTCGCGATGAAAAAGAGTTCAAGTTGGTCAAAAAGGTGTTCGACACCTTTACTCGTCTTGATCTTTGCGGGTACGACTTGGCGTTGAAGGCCTCGGAGAACTATGGCATCCTTCGCTCCAAAGGCATCACAGTCCGCAAAACCATTGACACGTTGATTGCGACGCGGTGCATTGAGGATGGCCTCACGCTCTTGCATTCTGACCGCGACTTCGTGCCCTTCGCAAAACACCTCGGCCTGCGCGAGGCGTATTCGGAAGCCTAAAGTTCAGCTAGGCGGACCGATGCGGTATGTGGCTAAAGGCCCAGAATGAAATGGCGGACCTTTAGCCGCATGCCGCAATTGGACCGGTTGCGCGAATGGTTGGGCCGCACTCTTAGCACTTTAACCGCCGGTACTCTGTGCGCAAGTTCAGTAAGTCGCTTCGCATCTGATCACGAGCACTGCTAGGCGCCAGCGCTTCTTGCCTCTCCTGTTGCGGAATAGCTTCCTCTAAGGACTGGCAGCGTCTCTGTGCGTCTGAAGAAAGTTTTTGTCGCCTACTTGCGACTTCAAATTGCTTGGCGTTCAAGCCAGTTATTGGACTTACTGCACCCGCGAACTGTTCCCGCTGAATTTCACGAGACACATCCTTTCCGGCGCTCTCTGTTCCACTTGTTTTGTTGAGTCCGCGCGTGGGTTCCACATCTACCTTTTTCGCACCCAAGCACGGTGAATCTGAGTAGAAGGTCTTGTCTTCAGTTTCGCATTTAAAGACAGTCCGTGAGGGGGGCGGCAGATGCTGTGCAAAAGCACCACAGTTTGCAAATCCTAGTGCAATTACTAGAGATAGGCTTTTGTGCAGTTTCATTCTTGTATTCCTTCTTTCCACGGGCATAGGGCTTCGACTGTGCCGCTTAACATTTGAGCTGACCGGCACATTGCGGCGTGATGGCATTTGACCCAGAATGAAATGGCGGGGCAAATGACGGCATGCCGCAGTGTGGCCGGATGAGCGAATGGTAAGGCGTCGCCTTTGATCTATTTCGAGGGCTGTTCCATCTTTGGATTGGCTGAATCAGTTGCAATAGTTTGGCTCGGGGCGCTTGGGCCTGGCGGTACAATCGGCGCGATTGGCTCACCGGCTGCTACACCAGTTTTCCCCATCATGACAACAATTAATGATGGATAATCATATGCGGTACCGGTGGAAATATCCACCCCTGCACCAATTACTCCACCAAAGATGATGTTTCCAAAGGCCATCGCTTTAGTTCCTGACTTGACTGATAGCAGCCCGGCTCGTGGCCATCCTTTTCACACTTGACTGCAAGATCCTCGAAGCTTCTGTTGACGGTAGTGGAACCAGGGGACGTTAAAAACCAAGTTCCTTTGGCCCGCCGTTGGTGCTCCCTTTGAGCGAGGGGTTAGGCCGCAACCGTAGAAGTCAGGCGTCATAAACTGAATGTGACCTGCGGTAGCGCATGATGAGCAACGCCAGCAAACCAAGAAACAAAAGCGCTGCAGCAGAAGGTTCAGGCACTGGCGTGAGCGTAATCCAGTCCAATGGGGCGAATGATGTGACGGCAAACCCAGGCGCCATGGTCATTGACAGCTGTGCGGTGTTTCCGAAATCTGTGAAGGAGGAGTAGCCCGGAACTCCAAGAAAAGAAAAGGCTGTCGCCGACCCAGTTAGCGAAACCAGGATTGCCAAACTATCGCCTGGCTGAACCAGTATGCTGGAACCGGCGAGTCCAACAGCTAAGTCATTCGCGCTATAGGTTCCAGTCCACGTGAAGCCTCCCTGCGTTTCTGGACTGAAGCTCACTTCAGGCGGATCATCGTCCACGGTATCAGTGTAAGTGTAGATAAACTGTGATAGCGCGGTGGTGTTTGAAGTGGCGGCACTTAGCGTCGCCACAAGCGTGTTTCCGACAGTGCCGCCCGGATCAGTACCTATGGTTCGACCAAAATTCGCATTCACATCTAGGTTTAGGGCTGGAATGACTGCTGCGACAGTTGAAATGTTTGTCAGCGAGAACGAAACTCCTACCGAAACAATGGACGGTTGCGCGAACGTGTCTGCGATGAACGCACGGCCGGACACGGCTCCAGATATTGTGTTGGCTCCTCCAAGTACGTATCCGAAATTGGCATTTACCACGACCGGGTCCGTGAGAGAGGTTGTAGGAGTTCCGGGACTGTTGATTACGAGGTTTGCTTGTCGACCCACGTCGAAGTTCCACGGAAAGTCAATACTTCCAGTTGCCGAAGCGACAGAAGCATTGAAAATGAGTATTGTGCTTAGGATGCCCGTTGAAAGCGTACGCATCTAAATCCTCCTTGAGTTGGTTGAGAGAAGCTGGATGTTGGCCATAGCAGACTCCATCGGCACAGTGAGCGTTTGTCTTGCGGAGCAGCGACTAGCCAAGATTTTGCGGCCTAACGAGCGTTTGTCTTGCGGAGCAGCGACTAGCCAAGATTTTGCGGCCTAACGAATGGAAGGGTCTTCCCCGCCCCGAGTAATCCGCAGGACGGAGCGCTGCGAAGCGGCGCGAAGATGGGAAGTGCGAACTCGCATCAACTCACTCGGAAGGGGAAGACCCATGACCATTATTGCCACCGGTATCGATTTGGCCAAGAACGTATTTG
>JARXAU010000001.1 GCA_029865675.1 Rhodoferax sp. | reverse complement strand
GAAGGCACCCGCAAGCGCGTGCAGGCCTACGAAGGCGTTGTGATTGCCAAACGCAACCGCGGTCTCAACAGTGGTTTCATTGTCCGCAAGATCTCCAGCGGTGAAGGCGTAGAGCGTACGTTCCAAACCTACAGCCCCCTGATCGCCGGTATCGAAGTCAAGCGCCGTGGTGACGTTCGTCGCGCCAAGCTGTACTACTTGCGTGACCGCAGTGGCAAGTCGGCGCGTATCAAGGAAAAGCTTCCAGCCAAGAAGACGGCTGCTTAGTTTATCTAGCGCCCAAGCGACCAACCGCCCCAGGCACGACCTGCGGCGGTTTTTTTGTGTCCGGCAGTACACAGTATTCAAACGTTCCCGCATTGCGTCATGACAATTCCCGCAAGTTTTGACCCGCGCACTGTGCCGTTTCGCTTGGACGCACCGGATCTACCAGCGATTTCAGCGGAGCGGCTGACACCTCAGGCGCTGGCGCACCGTTTTGCTCAGCCCGTTGATTGGGCTCCCGAGTTTCAAAAGGAGCCGCGCTTTTCGGATAGAAACCTGACAGCAGCCTCTGTGTTGATCGGACTGGTAATGCGCGAGCGCCCGACGGTACTGCTAACCCAAAGAACAGCGCACTTGTCCAGCCATTCAGGCCAGGTGGCATTTCCTGGCGGGAAGGCCGATGCCGACGACTATGGGCCAATTCATACCGCATTGCGTGAAGCGCAGGAGGAGGTGGGCCTGGGCGTTGAGTTTGTCAATGTGATTGGCACCTTGCCGCACTACACCACTGGCAGCAGCTTTGTGATCACGCCGGTGGTTGCCTTGCTCAAACCTGACTTGGTGCTGACTGCCAATGCCTACGAGGTCGATGCCATTTTTGAAGTGCCTCTGGACTTTCTGATGAATCCGGCCCACCATCGCCGCCATCAAATGTCGACCGTCGAGGGCACCCGCGAGTGGTTGTCCATGCCCTACCACGATGCCGAGCAAGAGCGCTTTATTTGGGGCGCAACGGCGGGAATGTTGCGTAACTTGTACCAGTTCCTCTCCCTTTGATCTCGCCCTGACTTGCCGGGTGACTTGCAGGGGGAGTGCTCGTTATGATGCAAGGCCATGAGCTTTCTCGCAATCCTCTTTGCCTTGTTGATCGAACAGGCCCAACCGCTCAAGCCGGTCAACACAGTGCATGGCCGGTCGCGCGACTGGGTCCTGTGGACCACACGCCACCTCGATACCGGTGAAGGCCAACATGCTTGGCTGAGTTGGACTGCGGCGGTGTTGCTTCCTGCTGCCCTGAGCGCGGTGGTTCATTGGGCACTTTGGTGGTCGGTAGGCTGGATGGCGGCATTGGTGTGGAATGTGGTCGTTCTTTATTGGACATTGGGCTTTCGGCAGTTCAGCCACCATTTCACCGGTATCCGCGACGCCTTGGAGTCCGGCGACGAGGACTTGGCGCGCCAGTTATTGGCACAGTGGATGCGTATCGACGCCACCGATTTGCCGCGCAGCGAAATCGTGCGCCAGGTGCTGGCGCATTCGGTGCTGAGTGCCCATCGTCGGGTGTTTGGGGTTTTTGCCTGGTATTCGCTTTTGTCGGCGCTGGGCATGGGGCCGGCCGGTGCGATTGTTTATCGATTGGCGGAATATTTTTCGGTGGTCGTTGCCCGACCCCTGAAGCCTACAGGTCCGCTGATGAGCCGCAGTTTGAAGGAAGCGGTGTTGCGTGCGTGGAGCGTGATCGATTGGATTCCAGCGCGTATCACTGCGCTGGGGTTTGCCTTTGTTGGCAGCTTTGAGGAGGCGATTGACCGCTGGCGCAAATACGAACTTTCCAAGCCTGGCGAGAACGACGGCATATTGCTAGCCGCAAGCGCCGGAGCCCTGAACGTGCAATTGGCCCCGGACGATTTGCAAGGTGCGGCCCCGTCGGCGCAAGGCGAGCATTTGCGCGCGCTGGTTGGCTTGGTCTGGCGCACGGTAGTGATGTGGATGGTGATCTTGGCTTTGCTGACTCTGGCCCGCTTGCTGGGGTAGTGGCGCGCTAGTACCGGGTCTGGGACAACTCGGCAAACAAATCGCCGTATATTTTGTAACGCGTTGGGCTTATTTCGACGCCCGATGTTTTTCCTTGTACTGCGCTGAGCACACTGCAGCCCGGTTCGTGCAGGTGGCTGCAGTTGTAAAACTTGCAGTCGCCCGCCTGGGCCGCAATGTCGGGCATAAGCTGGGCCAATTGCATGGGCGCAATATGGTGCAGCCCAAACTCTTGAAATCCTGGCGAGTCAATCAGCGCGGTCGTCTTGGCCTCGTCCATCCAGTACAGGGTGGTGCTGGTCGTTGTGTGTTTTCCTGAGTTGAGCGCGGTGGAAATCTCTTGGGTCAACACCTGCACCTGGGGCACCCAGCGGTTGATGAGCGTGCTTTTCCCCGCCCCAGACGGTCCCAAAATAAGGCTTGTTTTGCCTTGCAGTGCACTGGACAATGCCTCGTTGTCATTGGGTAGCGCGGTCGCGCCGTGGGGTTTGAACGCGGTTGCCAGCACCAAGTAGCCCACGGCGCGGTAGGGGGCCAGACGCGCCCATGCGCGGTCAAACAAGGGCGTCAGATCGCGTTTGTTGAGCACGATAAGGGGCCGAATTTTTTCAGCTTCTGCGGCAATCAGGGCGCGCGCCAGCTGGCTCTCCGAGAATTCCGGTTCGGCACCCAAGAGGATGATCACCTGGTCGAGGTTGGCGGCAAACGATTTGGTACGGATTTCGTCTTGGCGATACAGCAAGTTTTTGCGCGGCAGTACCTTCTCGACCGTGCCCTCGTCTTGGGTAATTTGCCACAACACGCGGTCGCCTACCACGGTTTGGCTTTTCTTGCCGCGTGGGTGGCAAATGACTTTGCGGCCATCCGGCGTTTCTACCCACACGTGGCGGCCGTGGCCTGCAATGACCAAACCGTGTTGCAGGTTTTTGTCCTCAGCCAATGGCAGGGCCTGGTGCGCTGGCCTTGTCTAGCAAGGCATCCACTTTGGCAGCACATTCGAAGTCGGTGTGCGAGAGGCCTTTCACGTCATGGGTGTGCCAGCGCACGCTGCAAGTTTTGTAAGCCACTTGCAGATCAGGGTGGTGGTCGCATTGCTCGGCCAAAAACGCGACGGCGTTGACAAAGGCGATGGTGTGCAGATAGCCCTTGAAGGCGTAAGTTTTCTCGATCGCCAAATCTGCGCCGTCACCGGAGAGGCGCCAGCCCTGCAACTGCGAGAGCTTGGCGACAATTTGCGCCCCGGTGAGGGCGCTGCGTACCGGGCGCATCGGGGTGGGTAGGGCCGTCATCACGCCGTGCCCAATGCGCCAGTCATGCGATGGAGCCTTTGCAGGGCCGGCGGGTGGGAGTAGTAAAAACGCACGTACCATGGGTCTGGCGTGAGGGTGGACGCATTGTCTTCGTAGAGTTTGAGCAAGGCCGAGGCAAGGTGCGCGCCGCTAGACTTTTGCACCGCGTACGCGTCGGCCTCAAACTCGTGGCGGCGCGAGGTCCATGAAAAAACCGGGCCTATGAAGGTAGTGAACGCTGGCAGGGCCAGCATGAACAAGAGCAAGGCCAGTGCGTCATTGGCGCCTAGCGGGTGCGGCATAACCCCCAGGCCGGTGTAAAACCAGACCTGGGTACTCAACCATCCCAGCAGCGCAAAGCCCACCAAGCTCAGGGCAAAGATCGAGACCAAGCGCTTGAGGATATGCCGGTGGGCGAAATGTCCCAGCTCGTGGGCCAAGACGGCGTCCACCTCGTCGGCGCTCAAGCGGGCCAACAAAGTGTCATAAAAAACCACGCGCTTGGAGGCACCAAAGCCGGTGAAATAAGCATTGGCATGGGCGCTGCGTTTGCTGCCGTCCATGACGTAAAAGCCCTGCGCGCGAAAGCCGCAGCGCTGCATCAAGGCTTGCACGCGGGCAGTCAATGGCGCGTCGTTCAGTGGCTGGAACTTGTTGAACCACGGCGCAATCCAGGCCGGGTAAATCAGCATGGCCAGCAGGTTAAACCCCATCCAGACGGCCCAGGTCCAGATCCACCAAGACGGTCCCGCCGCGCCCATCAGCCAAAGAATCAGCAACAGCAAAGGGCCGCCAATCACCAGGCCCAAAAGTGCAGATTTGCCCAAATCTTGCAGCCAGAGCTTGAAGCTCGTCTTGTTAAACCCGAAGCGTTGCTCAATAACGAACGTGCCGTAAAGACCAAAGGGAATATCGATTAAGGCGTTGAGCAATGTGAAGGCGCCAATGAGCGCCACTTGGGCCAGCAAACCTGGGCCCCATTGCTGCGTGACGGCTTCGTTCAAAGCGTTCAGGCCACCCAGCAGCGTCCACCCCAAGGCGACTGCCACGCCCCAGGCCAGCTCCAGCATGCCAAAGCGTGTTTTGGCAACCGTGTAGTCGGCGGCTTTTTGGTGCGCTTGCAAGCCAATGCGGTCGGCAAATACGGCGGGCACGGCAATACGGTGGGCTGCTACATGGCGGACTTGGCGGGTCGCTAGCCAAAACTTCAGCGCGAGGCTACCGGCCAGTGCGACAGCAAAAACAAGGGTGAATAGACTTGACGGATGGGAGATGGGTTCAGGCATCCTTGGAGTTTAGGCCATCGACGACAATCGAGCCTATGTCTGAGAACACCCCGAACTTACCCAAATCCGATAAAAACCTCGTCTGGCTTGATTGTGAAATGACCGGTCTCAACCCGGTGGTGGACCGCATCATCGAAATCGCTGTCGTAGTCACCGGCCCGCAGCTCGAATGCCGCACCGAAGGTCCGGTGTTTGTCATCCACCAGTCAGACGCGCAACTCGACAGAATGGACGCGTGGAACAAAGGCACGCACGGCAAAAGCGGCCTGGTTGACAAGGTGAGGGCGTCCAGCACCACGGAGCAAGAAGCGCAAGCGCAACTGCTGGCGTTTCTGGCGCAGTTTGTGCCAGCGGGCGCGTCGCCTTTGTGCGGAAACACCATCGGCCAAGACCGGCGGTTTTTGGTGGAGTACATGCCACAGTTGGAGGCTTTTTTTCACTACCGCAACCTCGATGTCAGCACGCTCAAAGAGCTGAGCCGCCGCTGGCGCCCGGAGGTGTACGCCAGCTTCAAAAAGCAGCAACGCCACACGGCGCTGGCAGACGTGCACGAATCGATTGACGAGTTGGAACATTACCGCACCCACTTCCTCAAACTGACCTGATCCGCGACTGAATTAAGTAGAAACCCCAGCCCGTGCCATAATCACAGGCTTCGCTAAGACGATGTTGTTGGCAACACGAAGCGATTTTGTACATCTCCCTTCATTCACCGGGCCCCACGACATGGGCCCCCAGCGCTGATTGAACTCTTTCCAGAGTCAGAGCAGGTTCCGTTTGATGGTTGATGTTTTTTAACCATTGACGGAACGCCCACCTACCGGGTGGCGTTCGCTTGTGAGTAAATCCATGACTGATACCTTTGAAGTAACGGGCGATACCGCGCCTGTTGAAAACCTTTCCACCCCGTCCTCTGAGGTCGAAATGGCTTGCGCAGACACTGAAGCTGTCGCTGAAGCGGTGCAAGAACCCGAAGTCCCCAACGGCTTCGTCGAACTCGCCTTGGCCCCTGAGCTGGTGCAGGCGTGTAAAGACCTGGGCTACACCCAGCCCACCGCTGTGCAATCCAAAGTGATTCCACTGGCTTTGCCCACCAACGCAGCGTCGGCCAAGGCCGCCAGCTTTATCGACTTAATGGTTTCCAGTCAAACTGGCAGCGGCAAGACGGCGGCATTTTTGCTGCCCGTGTTGCACACCCTGCTCAAGCAAGCGGCCGACGCTGAAGAGGCTGAGCGCCTGGAGTACGAACAAGCTGTAGCAGACGCGGCCGCTAAGGGCGAGCCCGCCCCCAAGCGCTCCAAGCGCAAAGACCCGACCAACCCCCGCAACTTCAAAGCCCCCACCCCAGGCGCGCTGATTGTGTGCCCTACGCGCGAGCTAGCGCAACAAGTGGCGCATGACGCCATTGACTTGGTGCAACACTGCCGCGGCCTGCGCGTAGCCAATATCGTGGGTGGCATGCCCTACCAACTGCAAATTGCCAAGCTGCAAAACGCCAACCTGGTGGTGGCAACGCCCGGTCGTTTGCTCGACCTGCAACGCTCGATGCAAATCAAGCTCGACCAGGTGCAATTCTTGGTGGTGGACGAAGCCGACCGTATGCTCGATCTGGGCTTCTCGGACGACCTGGCCGAGATTAACCAGCTCACCATTGACCGCAAGCAAACCATGATGTTCAGCGCCACCTTTGCGCCGCGCATTCAGCAACTGGCCGCGCGCGTCATGCGCGAACCCCAGCGCATCACCATCGACAACCCGCAGGAAAAGCACGCCAACATCAAGCAAGTGCTGTTTTGGGCCGACAACGCCCAACACAAGCGCAAGCTGCTCGACCACTGGTTGCGCGACACGGGTATCAACCAGGCCATCGTGTTTGCGAGTACGCAAATCGAGTGCGATGGCTTGGCCAACGACCTGCAACAAGACGGCTTTGACGCCGTGGCCTTGCACGGTGCGCTGAGCCAGGGCCTGCGTAACCGCCGCCTGATGGCCTTGCGCCAGGGCCACGTGCAAATTCTGGTGGCTACCGACGTGGCCGCGCGCGGCATTGACGTGCCCACCATCACCCACGTGTTTAACTTCGGCTTGCCCATGAAGGCCGAGGATTACACCCACCGCATTGGCCGTACTGGCCGCGCTGGGCGCGATGGCCTGGCCATTACCTTTGCTGAAATGCGTGACCGCCGCAAAATTTTTGACATTGAGGCCTACACCCGCCAGCCCATCAAGGCCGAAGTGGTGCCGGGTCTGGAGCCGCAGCAGCGCATCCCCGAGTCGCGACCCAACAGCGGTTTTGGTGGTCGCCCGGGCGGCGGCAGCCGCGACAGCCGCCCCCAAGGCCGCAGCTTTGGTGGCCCGCGCGAGGGTGGCTTTGGTGGTGGCAACCGTGGCGGCTTCTCTGACAAGCCCGAAGGCGGTAGCCGCGACTACAACGGTGCAGCGCGCGAAGGCTTTAGCTACGAGCGCAAGGGTGGTTTCAACGACCGCTTTGCAGTCCAAGGCGCTCCCCGTGCTGACTCCCGTGGCCCACGCACTGATTTCGCACCCCGCGCAGAGTTTTCGGCCTCGCGTTCCAACGCATCGCCCCGAGGTGATTTCGGCGCCCCACGCGGCGATTTTGCGGCCCGCAAGCCTGCCTTTGGCAAGCCCACTGGCTTTGCCAAACCGGGCAACGGCGGCAAAGTGTTTGTGCCGCGCGACGCCAAAAAGCGCCCCACGCGCAATGTGGACTGATGTTGCGCTAGCAATGCCCTTGTAGCGCGCTAGTTGCCTCTGGGCAGCGCAGCGCTCCAAGTGAAAACGGCCTGTTCCCCAAAAGAGCAGGCCGTTTTTTCGTTTGAGGCCTTTTGCGCCTCAGCCCCGGAGTGTGGCACCTACATCAATAAGTGCTCGGCAGCATTGGTGCCGCCGAGGGTGACATAGTTCACTTTGCGGATGTCCATCAGTTTTTTGCCACCGGCGTAGCTGATGGAGCTTTGCACGTCCTGCTCCATCTCGGTCAATGTGTCGGCCAGCTTGCCTTTGATGACTTCGAGAATGCGCTTGCCTTCTACGTGCTTGTACTCGCCCTTGTTGAAGTCGCTCGCCGAGCCGTAATACTCTTTGTAGAGCTTGCCGTCGACTTCCACCGTTTGGCCAGGCGACTCTTCGTGGCCGGCGAACAACGAGCCGATCATCACCATGGACGCGCCAAAGCGCACGCTCTTGGCAATGTCGCCATGGTCGCGGATGCCGCCGTCGGCAATGATGGGCTTGGTGGCCACGCGCGCGCACCACTTGAGCGCGCTAAGCTGCCAACCACCCGTGCCAAAGCCGGTTTTGAGTTTGGTAATGCACACCTTGCCTGGGCCAATGCCGACCTTGGTGGCGTCCGCACCCCAGTTTTCCAGGTCAATCACCGCCTCAGGCGTGCCTACGTTGCCAGCGATGACGAAGCTGGCGGGCAACTTTTCTTTCAAATAGCCGATCATTTTCTTGACGCTCTCGGCGTGGCCGTGCGCAATGTCGATGGTGATGTAGTCCGGCGACAGCCCCAGCGCCACAAACTGGTCCACGGTGTCGTAGTCGGGCTTTTTGACGCCCAGGGAAATCGATACATACAGCCCCTTGGCCACCATGTCCTGGGTGAATCGCACGTTGTCCAGGTCAAAGCGGTGCATGACGTAAAAGTAGCCGTTTTGTGCCAGCCAAACGCAAATCGGCTCGTCCACCACTGTCTTCATATTGGCCGGCACCACCGGTAGGCGAAAGCGCCGGCCCCCGAGTTCGACGCTCGCGTCGCATTCCGAGCGGCTTTCCACACGGCACTGGCGCGGTAGCAGAAGAATGTTGTCGTAGTCAAAAATTTCCATGTTCCAAGCTCCAAAAGGTTCAATCAATATGCGGCGCTTGGATTGGAACCGGCAAAAAAATACCGGGTGCCAAATGCTTGGGCCCGGTGTTTGATTTTACGCGCGGACATGCTGCCCTCCAGGAGCTGCACTCGGGCAGTTGAACTAAGCGGCAGCGATGTTTGAGTGGTTGCTTTGAGGTCTTCGCAGCTGGCACAGCGGTGAAAGTCCCATCATGCTCGACGCGTTCTTACGTTTAATGGGTATAAAAAATAAGGCAGAAGGTGTGATTCAAATCAAGCAGTCACTTGGGTCGCGCAGAGCTTCCGTGGTTAAAGTAGGTTTGGGCTGCAGCGTAATTTGCTGTGTTTTGGGTGGGCAAATAGGGAGGATTACGTGTATGAAAAAAAGTATGTTGCTTGCGGTGCTAACGGTCTGCACCTTTACTGGTATGTCTGCATTTTCTCAGGGTAAGAATTTTGAGGAGTTCAGTATTGCGCTCAATGCCAATTCCTCTTCCACCAATACGGAGAGAAACACGTCAGGCCTCGTAGAAAATTTCGGCGAGGACTCGCAAAATTTTGTTTTGCAGGCTGCTTACGGGCTCCCCATGGGGGGAAACGGAATTTTCAGCTATGGCGGCACCTACACGCTGGCTGACTTCAACGTCGGCGCACTGAAGGGAAGGGACAGGTACTCCGTCTACCTTGAGCCAGGATGGATGGTCGATGGCACCACCCTGGTGTATGGAAAAGCGTCTTACCTCAATATGAAGGGCGAATCCGGCACGGGAAGCGCAAATTTTGACGGCCTTGGCTACGGCGTTGGCGTGCGCATGGCCGTTGGGAAAACTGCTTTTTGGCAGTTTGAACTGAGCCAGTCAGATTACAACGCCAAGAGTATCTCTGGGGTTGGCTACAAACCCACGTCTTTTAATCGTACCTTGGGCATTGGCTACCGCTTCTGAAGCCTGGGGGTCTTGGGCGGCGGGTTGAGGCAAGTGGCGACCCTCATTCTGCGGTGCCCGAAGCTCCTTGTGTGGTTGCAAACGCCGGTTGGGTGCTCACATGAGACGCTGCGCTCGGTTGTAAAAATCGTAAGTACCGGTTGGTACCGCAAATAACGGAGATGAATATGGATCCCCAGAAGTCGAGCACCGCTGGCCAGTGTCCGGTGATGCATGTTGGAGCGGCGTCTACTGGCCTGTCCCACATGGAGTGGTGGCCCAAGGCCCTTAACCTTGACATCTTGCACCAGCACGATGTCAAGACCAACCCGATGGGCAAGGACTTCAATTACCGCGAAGAACTCAAGAAGCTCGACGTCCCGGCGTTGAAGCGGGATTTGCGCGCCTTCATGGTTGACAGCCAGGACTGGTGGCCCTCGGACTGGGGCCACTACGGCGGCCTGATGATTCGCATGGCCTGGCATTCGGCAGGCACCTACCGGATCGCCGATGGCCGTGGCGGTGGGGCCAGAGGAAGTCAGCGGTTTGCGCCGCTCAACTCCTGGCCCGACAACGTGAACCTGGATAAGGCGCGTCGCCTGTTATGGCCAGTCAAAAAGAAGTACGGCAACACGATCAGCTGGGCCGACCTGATCATCCTCGCAGGCACTATGGCTTACGAGTCAATGGGTTTGAAGACCTTTGGCTTCGGCTTTGGGCGCGAGGACATTTGGCATGCCGATAAAGACACTTACTGGGGATCCGAGAAGGAATGGCTTGCCCCTAGTGGCGGCGCCAATAGTCGCTACTCTGGAGAACGGGTTTTGGACAACCCGCTGGCGGCCGTGATGATGGGGCTCATTTATGTAAACCCGCAAGGCGTGGACGGCAAGCCCGACCCGATTAAAACCGCCCAAGA
>JARXAU010000145.1 GCA_029865675.1 Rhodoferax sp. | reverse complement strand
GTTGGAGGGTGGCTTGCAGATCCTCAAAGCGCTGATTGACAGTCCGCCGTCGGCGGCGATGGATCCGTGAAACCGCCTGCCATGCGGCGCAGCGGATGCAGCGGACTGAGAGGGCTGGTGAGTGATCTCAGCGCGTCGCTGGGCTGTGGCACAGACGCTGATGCTTCATTGGGGACACTTCAACACGCGTCGTGTAAAGTGAAAAAAACTGCGGAGACTGTCGCAATGGCCCGAATTTCCAGAATCGTGATCACACACCATCAGCTCCCCCTGGAGCCGCCCTTTCCTGCCTCGTGGGATACGCGGCCCCGCACACGCTTTCCGGCCACCCTCGTGCGTGTCTTTGATGAAGACGGGCGTATGGGCGTGGGCTCTGGCGACGCGATGTTGGGTTTTTCTGATTACGAGCATTTATTCATCGGGCAGGAGGCCATGGAGCTGGATCGACACCATGCGATTCTGATGAATATCGACTTTCATGCCGGGCGGCCTTGGCCACTGGACATTGCGCTGTGGGATCTGGCAGGCAAGACGCAAGGACAAGCCGTATGGAAAATGCTAGGGGGAAAAACGCCCCGTCTGCGTGCCTATCAGTCCAGTGGTGTGCATCGGTCGAGCGATGAGATGGTGGGGGTGGCGACCCGTTGCCTGGCAGCGGGCATCCCTGCACTCAAAGTCCGTTTTGGTCGCAGTGACTTGGCGGAGGACCTTGCGGTGCTGCAGGCCATCCGGGAAGCCGTTGGTGATCAACTGGAGCTGATGGTCGACTGCAACCAAGGCTGGCGCATGCCTTGGGACACGGCTCCATCCTGGGACCTGGAGCATGCACTGAAGGTCGCCAAAGCGCTTGAAAAGTTGCAGGTGTTCTGGATGGAAGAACCCCTGCATCGGGGCGACTATGAGGGAATGCGCAGCTTGCGAAATCAGGTGGGTGTACGGTTGGCCGGTGCGGAGCTGACCCGCGAACCCTATGAATGGCGTGAACTCTTAGAGCGCGACTGCTTGGATGTTTTCCAGCCCGACGCGGTTTTGACCGGTGGCATCAGCGGACTGGCACCCTTCGCCCGCCAGGTGGCGCAAAGAGGCCGTTTGTTCAGCTCCCATACCTGGGGCAATGGCCTGGGCATCATGGCCAACCTGCAGTTGATCGCGGGTACTGCGGGCGAGACCTACGTCGAGTGGCCCCTGGACGCGCCTGAATGGACGGCAGAACGGCGTGACTACCTCTTAAAGTCGCCGCTGGAATTGGATGGCCAAGGCTGGTTCACCCTTCCGGACACACCGGGGCTGGGCGTTGAACTCAATGAGGCGGTGCTGGAACAGACACTCAGCAAGACGGCGAGGTTTCACTAAAAGGGGTCGTTTACGTGCATTCAAGATTGACATTGCAGCAAGTGCTCGAACTGGCACAACAGGCCTTGGTTTCAAGCGGTGGCGGTGCACAACAAAGTGCCGTGGTGGCGCAGTCCATTGCCGAAGCGGAAGCCCAAGGCATTCGCAATGTAGGCTTGGCCTACTTACCCACCTATTGTGCGCACCTGCGCTGCGGCAAGGTCGACGGCCATGCGCTAGCCCGCGCAGAAGCGACGGCCCCCTCCATTCTTCAGGTCGATGCATCCCATGGATTTGCGCACACCGCCTTTGTGTCTGCATTGCCGGAATTCGTGTTGATGGTGCGCAGTCAAGGCGTCGCCGTGATGACGATCCGAAACTCTTATTCCGCCGGTGTGCTTGGTTGGTTCATTCACCGTTTTCTCGAACACGGCTTGATTAGCCTAGCCTTTGCTAACGCCACTGCGATGATGGCGCCGGTTGGCGGAAGCAAGCCGGTCTTTGGCACCAATCCCTGGGGTTTTGGCGCACCACAAGAGGGGGCTGATGCCATCGTCGCCGACATGTCGAGCACCGCCACTGCCCGGGTGAACGTAATCGCCGCTGCGCGATCCGGTGGCCCAATACCCGCAGGTTGGGCCATCGATCTGGCCGGTCACCCGACGACGGACCCCCAAGCGGCCCTAGCAGGGACCATGGCACCGGCGGCGGGCCATAAGGGTTACGCGCTGGCCTTGCTTGTCGACCTATTGGTTGCCGGCTTAGGCGGTGCCAACTGGTCGTTTGAGGCCAGCTCATTGCTCGACGACTCCGGCGGCCCACCGGGCGTTGGTCAATGCTTTATCGCCATCGACCCCTCACGCTGTGCACCCGGATTCGCGCAACGCGTCTCCCGGCTTGCGCAAGCCATTGCGGAACAAGAGGGCGCCCGCTTACCCGGCCAAGGACGCGCCGAACATGCAGCTTATGCAAATGTCCACGGCGTTGAAGTGCCCGACGAACTGCTGGCCGAACTGCGCGGATTGGCGTACCCAGGCTAATGTCTTACGAAAAGATACTGTTCGGCGTTTTGCAAGCCCATGGCTTGCTGCCTGAGGGGTCTGCCGATGCATTGTCTTTGGAGTTGCTCACAGGGGGATTCTGGAACAGGGTGTACCGTCTGCGCAGCAAAAAAAATGCCTCCCTTGATTGGGTGGTCAAGCAATTTGTGCAGGTGCCGGTGAACCCCCTTTTCCCGATTCTGCCGAGCGCTGAACATGCAGCATTGCAGTTTTTGCAAGACCATAAATGTGCTCCGACCCCCGTCACCTTTATCGCCACCAGCCCCGCCGGAAGCCTGTTGATTTATGAGTATGTCGAGGGCAGCAGTTGGAATGGTGACCTAGAAGCGGCGGCCACTTTGCTGGCGCGCGTGCAGGGAATTGCCGTCGATGTTTTTGCCAAAAGTGCCTTTCGCAAACTGCTAACGGACGCACTCGCCCTGCAAGAGCATGCCGAGGGGATGTTACAGCGCCACCAGAGCGCGATGAGCGACAGCGTGCGTGAATTACGTCCCACTGTATTCACGCAATCTAGCCTTCCAAAGCTCAGGGAGGTGCTGGTGCACACGGACTGCGGGCCCGGCAATATGGTGAGCGGCCCTCAGGGCTTGCGCCTGATCGATTGGCAGTGTCCCGGCATTGGCGATGGATTACAGGATGTGGTGACCTTTCTCTCTCCTGCCATGCAAGTGCTCTACGGCTATCCCGTTCTTGCACCTGCCCAGGAGCAACAGTTTCTGAGTGCCTATTTTTCTGCCCTGGATGAGCATCCATCGGATGCACAAGAAACCCTCGCACGCTTGCACCGGGTCCGCAGCAGTCACCATTACCGGTTCGCGGCGTATTGCGCTATGCGTGCGCAGGACACAGCCGCATCCGACGAGAAAACCTCTCGCTTGTACGGTGTCGCCCTGCAAGCGGAAATGCAGTTATTGCAAGGCCTGTTGTCATAAGGACTGGACCCATGAAATCCATTGAAATGCACATCCATAGTTTTAGTCTGCGCTTTCAGTTCAAGTACCGCACTGACTTTGACGTGTTTGCCTACATTGCCTTGGCCCGCGAACGTGGGTTCACCGGTGTCAATATCTCCGCGAACGGGCCAGGATACCGGGATTTGGGTGGCACAACCCCCCCACATTTCGCCAGCGTTCGGGCCTGCTTGCAAGAGCACCACATGGCTTGCGAAATTGACACCAGCGACACGCGTGTGGATAACCTGCAGCAAATGCTCTCGGTTGCTTCTCAATTGGGCGCTGAGCGTTTGCGGGTGTACACCAAATACCAAGCACCTTTGTCCGAGCAAATGGAGTGGACCGTGCGTGACCTCAAGGCTATTGCGCCAGAAGCCGAGCGCCTGGGCATCACCATCGTTTTTGAAAACCATGAAGATTTTCAGGGTGCGGTAATCTCCAGCATCCTCGCGCAGGTCAACCATCCGCGAATCAAGGCGCTGTATGACTACGGCAATGCGCAAATGGTGGGTGAAGACCCTATGGAAGCCTTACGCGCCATGCAGCCCTACATCGACGCCGTACATGTAAAAGACCATGTGCTCCTCAAGCGCGAAGGTCAACTGTGGGTTCAAGGCGTTCCTATGGGGCAGGGCCTTCTGCCCATCATGGAACAGACTGAAGCCTTGTATGCGGGTGGACTACGTCGCTTCTGCTTTGAAAATGTGTGGGCTTATGCAGCGCGTTTTAAAGCGGACAAATTGCCGACGACCGCTCCCTTTAGCCTGCAGCATTCCCATGAGTTTTTGAACGGCGCGCTCTTGCCGGAATCGGAGGCCTTAGAGCAGGAATGGCAGGCGTTTGAATCCGCCTGGCAGTGGTACCAGAGTGCGCTTGCAGCGCATGGATTTGTAATAGGGCGGCGGTAAGCAGTCCATTGCACGTTGAAACGACAAGGCTTTTCGCTTTGTAAGGCCTCTTGGTTGACGACAATTACCTTGGCGCGAAACCACCGGTCGGGGCTTGCTTCGAGGTCTTCCGTCTCGAACTCTGAAACGGTGGGTAAAGCGCAACGTCAGCGGGAGAAAGCCAGCAAAGGGAAAGAGCTGTTAAGTTCAGGCAGCCTTCCCCAACCCCCGCCGCAGCACACAACCGTTAATGCGCCACAGGCCATCAGACGGGCGCAGCAGTGTATAGAGTGCGGTCCAGTCCGTACCCCTTGCATCGCGCATCTCCACGATTTGCCAGACTTCATCGCCCTGTAAATACGGCACCTGAAAACTCAAGCTGCTCGGGCGGTACACCACGGGGTAGGCGATACGCACCATGTCCAAAAAATTGCGCGCGGTAACAAACATCTCCTGAATCTTCGGGCTCGCGAATGAAAAAGCTCGTTCCGCGTCATCATCCGCAAACGCGGCTAACTGCTTTTCGATGACCAGCCGCACTGCCGCCCTATCGCCAGGCTCCAGCGGTTCTGCGGCCATGGCTTTGAGCGCGCAAAGGCTGACAAAAAGCCAAAAGCAAACAAGTGTGAAACGACGTACGTAGAACATGCAGTACCTCCGATGCAGGGTTAAACCTAAGGACCGATAGGATAGCGCCAAGCTGAGCTGCTGGTGACCTGCACCTCATCAACAACGATTGGGCTGGCAACTCAACGCACCGGAGTCGGCGTCGGTGGAGCAGTTGGAAACTGGTGTGCAGATTCTCAAAGCCTTGATTGACACTCAGCGGTTGGCAGCGATGAATCCCTGAAGCTGTGTATCAAGCCACGCCAGCCCACCCCACCC
>JARXAU010000130.1 GCA_029865675.1 Rhodoferax sp. | reverse complement strand
CTCGTAGCGCTTGACCTTGGCCACCTGCGCGGCTTGTTCCGCTGCGCTGAGGTTTTTGTGCACGATGCCTATGCCGCCTTCTTGGGCAATGGCGATGGCCAAGCGCGCTTCGGTCACCGTGTCCATGGCGGCGGATACCAGGGGCAAATTGAGCGCGATATTGCGGGAAAATTGGGAAGAAAGCGAAGTGTCCTTGGGCAGGACCTGGGAGTACGCTGGCACCAACAACACGTCGTCGAAGGTCAGCGCTTTGCCGATAAGGCGCATGTCAAAGCTCCAAAAAGTCGATTGTACTTGCGCACTCAGAGCCCTTTAGCGCCGGGCGGCGTCCAAAAGCCACGTGTTAACGCCTTAATCTAGGCCTTGGCCCGCCGCATTCCATGCCTGCTGCAACGTCGCGCCGGGCTGCAAACCGTGCTGCCAAAAGGCCTGGGTGGCAGGTACTTGCGCTAGTAGAAAAGCACTTACCAAGCCCGCCAGTGGCGTCGTGCTGGGTTCTACCAAGAGCACCCAGCGCGCATCGTGCGACGGGCCGTGCTCTTCTTGCAGCAGCCCCACCCAGTCCATGGCGCTCAGCGTTTTCAGGATGGGGGCCAGATCCAGGGCGTCTGCGTTTAGCGCCGCAGACAACTGGGGCAGTGACTGGCCCCGCACGTCCTGTGATCGCGCCCGGTGCAGCGACTGCAGCAACTCCGCCGCCAACTGGAACTGCACGCCGGGCCCCGCGCGCCTTCGCGCCAGCCCTGCGATCAGGCTGGGTGCATAGGCGGTAAGTGCCGCGCCCAAAAGCACGATGACCCAAGCCAGGTAAATCCAGACCAGCAAAATGGGCAGCGTGGCAAAAGCACCATAAACGACCGAATAGCCGGGCACATTGGACAGATACAACGCAAGCAGGCGCTTGGCCACCTCCATGCCGGTAGACACAAACAGCCCGCCCATCCAGGCATGGCCCCAACGCACCTGCGTGTTGGGCACGTAATGAAACATGGCCGCCATGCCCGCAGCCACCGTCAAATACTGCACCGCATTCAAAAGCAGCCCCACACCGCCGGGCAAACCCATGACCAGCCCTTGTGAGGCAGATACCGCGTACGAGGTCAGGGTCACGCTCAAAGCCAGAATAAGCGGCCCTAGGGTGATCGCAGACCAGTAAATCAGCAGCCGCTGGCCCAGGGGACGCAGCGTGCGAACCCGCCAAATACTGTTGAGCGTGCGATCAATGGTAAATATCAGTGCCAGTGCCGTGACCAGCAGCGCCGCCAGACCCACGCTGCCGAGCTTGCTGGCCTTGCCCGCAAACTGGTTCAAATAGCCCAGCACCTGACGCGCAATGTTGTCGGGCACCAGGCTGGCAATCAGCCACTTTTGCAGCACATCCTGAAACTTGGCAAACATCGGAAACGCGGTAAAAACCGCCAGTGCCACGGTGAAAAAAGGCACCAGTGCAATGGTGGTGGTAAACGTCAGGCTGCTAGCAGTCAGGCCCAGACGGTCTTCGCGAAAGCGCTCCCGCAGAGTGCGCAGCGCAGGCAACCACGGCAGGTGCGACACATCGGCCAGCCACGATTGGATTCTCTGAAAGTAAATGCGCATGGCCGGTATGATGCCATCGACATGAACTCTCCTACTCCCCCCGCTGAACCCCCTCCATCCGATTTGCAAGCTGCAATTCCGGCGCACGGCCTCGACCAGGTCAACCTGAGCCGCTGGCTGGCTGTGGGCAGCCTGGTGGGCTTGATCGTCTTGAGCGTGGCATGGGAGCTGGTTTTGGCCCCCATCAAACCCGGTGGCTCGCTGTTGGCGCTCAAAGCCGTTCCCTTGTGCGTGCCACTTGCCGGTCTGCTAAAAAACCGCATGTACACCTACCGCTGGGTGAGTTTGCTGGTGTGGCTGTATTTCACCGAAGGTGTGGTCCGAGCCTACAGCGACCGCGCCCCTAGCAACTACTACGCGCTACTGGAAGTGTTTTTATGCCTGACCCTGTTTGTCGCTTGCGCCCTGCACGTAAGGCTTCGGATTCGCAATGCCAAAGCAATGGGCGCCTTGCCAGCCCTTGATTCACCGAGCAAAGCCGATTGAGATGAGCCGGTTTGAATTTTTGCTCAGCCTGCGCGCCATCGTGGGCGACGCCAATGTCCTCACCGAGGGCGACCTTAGCGGCTATGAGCTGGACTGGCGCAAACGGGAGCGTGGCAAAGCATTGGCCGTGGTGCGCCCCAGCTCCACCGCCCAGGTGGCCGAGGTGGTGAAAACCTGCGCACAAGCGGGCGTGAGCATCGTGCCCCAGGGCGGCAACACCGGCATGGTGGTCGGCTCCACGCCAGACGCCAGCGGCACGCAAATCGTACTGAGCCTCACGCGCATGAACGCCATCCGCACGCTCGATGCGGCCAACCTCACTATCACGGTAGAAGCCGGTTGCGTGCTTCAAACCCTGCAAGAGGCTTGCGACAAGGCGGGCTTTTTGTTCCCTTTGAGCCTTGCGTCCGAGGGCAGTTGCACGATTGGCGGCAACCTGGGCACCAACGCTGGGGGCACGCAGGTGGTGCGCTTTGGCAACACCCGCGAGCTCTGCCTGGGCCTGGAAGTGGTCACCGCCCAAGGCGAGGTCTGGAGCGGCCTGACCGGCCTGCGCAAGGACAACACCGGCTACGACCTGCGGCATTTGTTCATCGGCTCCGAAGGCACGCTGGGCGTGATCACTGCCGCCACCATGAAGTTGTACCCGGCGCCCAAATCGCAACTCACCGCACTGGCTGCCGTGCCCTCGCTGGATGCAGCAGTGGCGCTGCTAGGCCTGGCGCACCAGCATTTGGGCGCGGGGCTGACGGGCTTTGAGGTAATGGGCCAGTTTGCGCTGAGCTTGGTGACCAAGCACTTTCCCCAGCAGCGCGTGCCCTTTTACGAGACCACGCCTTACTGCGTGGTGCTGGAGAACTCGGACAGCGAATCCGACGAACACGCGCGCGGTCAGTTCGAGCGCTTACTGGAAGACGCACTGGCCCAGGGCTGCGTGAGCGACGCCGTGGTGGCTGAGAGCATGGCGCAAGCGCGCGCGCTGTGGCACATCCGCGAAAGCATCCCCTTGGCGCAAGCGCAGGAGGGGCTGAACATCAAGCACGACATCTCTATTGCGGTGTCGCGCATTCCCGAGTTTGTGCGTCTGGCCGATGCAGCCTTGGAGGCGCAGTTTCCTGGCGTGCGGCTAGTCAATTACGGCCACTTGGGCGACGGCAATCTACACTACAACGTGCAAGCCCCGGCCGGAGCAGACGCCGAAGTGTTTTTGCGCGACCAGGAAGGCCCGATCAACGCCGTGGTGTATGCGCTGGTGGACGAGTTCAACGGCTCCATTTCGGCCGAACATGGCATTGGCAGCCTCAAGCGCGAAAAGCTGGAAAAACACAAGTCGCCGGTCGCACTCGGCCTGATGCGGTCCATCAAAGCGGCGCTAGACCCGCACAATATGTTCAACCCAGGGCGGATGCTGGCGGCCTCTGGCGTCGCGCCCGAGTAATCGCTTAATCCATGCCTTCTAACGCCGCGTCGGCCACACCAGTCCCCCAACAGTACGAAGACCTGCTGCGCCACGCCTACACCCAGGGCGTTTATAAGCAAGACCGCACCGGCACCGGCACCCAAAGCGTGTTTGGCTACCAAATGCGCTTTGACCTCTCCCAAGGCTTTCCGCTGGTCACGACCAAGAAGGTGCATTTGCGCAGCAGAATCGTGGAGCTGCTGTGGTTTTTGACCGGCTCCAGCAACAACAACTGGCTCAAAGAGCGCGGCGTGTCCATTTGGGACGAATGGGCGCGCCCCGATGGCGATTTGGGGCCGGTCTATGGCGTGCAGTGGCGTAGCTGGCCCAAGCCGGACGGCCAGCACATCGACCAGATCAGCGAAGTGCTGCAAACGCTCAAAACCAACCCTGACTCGCGCCGCATGATCGTGAGCGCCTGGAACGTTGCCGAGCTTTCCAAAATGGCGCTCATGCCCTGCCACGCCTTCTTTCAGTTTTATGTCGCGCCCGCACAGACGCCGGGCGGACGGGGCAAGCTGAGCTGCCAGCTGTACCAGCGCAGCGCCGACATTTTTTTGGGCGTGCCCTTCAATATTGCCAGCTACGCGCTGCTCACCCACATGGTGGCGCAGCAGTGCGAGCTGGACGTGGGCGACTTCATCTGGACCGGGGGCGACTGCCACATTTACAGCAACCACCACGCGCAGGTGGAGCTGCAACTCTCGCGCAAGCCCCTGCCCTACCCCACGCTGCACCTGCTGCGCCGCCCGGACACGATCTTTGACTACCAGTTTGAAGATTTTGAAGTGCGAGATTACGCGCCCCACCCGGCCATCAAAGCCCCTGTGGCGGTGTGACCGCAGCCATGCGCCTGCACCTGATCTTCGCCCGCGCCGCCAATGGAGTGATTGGCGATAAAGGTACCCTGCCCTGGCATTTGCCCGAAGACCTGGCGCACTTCAAACGCACCACCCTGGGCTGCCCGGTCATCATGGGACGCAAAACCTGGGATTCACTGCCGCCCAAGTTTCGCCCGCTGCCGGGGCGCGTGAATGTGGTGATTACCCGGCAAGCGGGCTGGCAGGCGGAAGGCGCGGTGGCGGCGCATTCACTGGAAGCCGCCATGGCGCTTTGCGAGGCGCATCCGGACGTGTGGGTGATCGGCGGGGCGCAGATTTACGAGCAGGCGTTGCCGCTTGCGGCCACGGTGGAAGTTACGGAAATCGACCTTGAAGTTGCCGGGGATGCCTACGCCCCGGTTTTCGCCATCGACTGGCGCGAGACCCGACGAGAAAACCACGTTGCGGTCAATGGCTTGCGATACAGCTTTGTGCGGCTCGAGCGCTCCCAAAAAACAAAAGCCCTGGACTAAAACAATTTCTGGAGGATTGAGTTTTTTGGGTCAAAGCAGATCTCTTTACATGCCCCCTGAGTTTGGTAAAGGCGACCCGCTCTTTCTGTTTAGATCCTGTTCACTAGGCAAATTTTTCAGACCGAGGCGGGTTGCGCCCGAAGACTTGAAAATCAGGATGGAGTAAAGAAATCTTTAGTGGCTTTCGGCAGCCCTTGGCCCGTGCGCACGGCTGCATCCTCCAACCGCCCTCGTCTCCAGCGAAACCTTGAACTTCCCATTCATAATGGGCCGTCACCTCCGGTATTGGGTAACTTTCTTCGAAAGACCAACATGGCAAAAGCGAAAAGTATTAGCAGTCCTTTTGAGCAGTCCTTCATGTTTCACA
>JARXAU010000073.1 GCA_029865675.1 Rhodoferax sp. | reverse complement strand
CACCCGTGCCAACTGGAACGAAGCCGCTCGCCAGGCCTTTTTGTCGCAGCAGTACTACGGCCCCGATATGCGCGTGGGACAGGTGTTTGGCGACAGCCTGTCAGGTTCGTCCGTGGGCGTTCAGTTAGAGGCTAACTGGTAGCGCGGGCGCCAAACAAGCGCTCGGTCTACCCACTCTTCGCCATTAAAGGCATTGGTAACTCTTTCACAAACGGGGCGAGGCAGCGGCGCAGCCGCAAGCCGAGCCGATTAACTACGCAAAAAACATTGTTCTGGAGGCATTTATGTTTAATCAAATTTTTTATGGCTTGCGCATAGCAGCAACGCTGTGCGCCACGGCTGCGACTTTGGTCGCCTGCGGCGGCGGTGAGGACTTGGCACTCAATCCAGGCAGCGAAAAACAGCAGAGTGGCTGCACTGCATCAAGCGACTGCGCTGTAAGCGTGAATACCGCAACCGCCTTTCAGTACGGAACCGGTGCAACTGGGGGCGCAATCGCCACCAACGCCAACGACTACACCGTCACCGGCACCCGCACTGACACGACCGAAGCCTGGGGCGCAGTTGTGGGGCAACTCAAGCTCGCCGCAGCACAAGACGTGTCAAACTACAAAAGCCTGAAGTTGTCGCTGGCTTCAAGCAGCAATTCCGAGGTGACTTTGATGCTGGTGTCCAGTGGCGCCACAAAGGACTGCTTCCCCAGCTATAAAGCCACCGGTCTGAGCGCCACGGCCAAGAGCGTGACCATTGCGCTGAGCGACTTCAAGCTTGCCAACAATCCCGATCCAGACAAGTGCGCGCCTGGCAAAACCACCGACCCGGACACGGCGGACGCTCTCAAAAGCTTGACCGAAATTCAGGTTCGCGAGATCAAAGGCACAGCCGGTAAGAACGCGGTCAACGTGGTAGTCGGCAAGCCAATGCTGTGGTCTAACGATCTGCCTTCTACGGGCAGCACGGGTGACGGCGCAGCTTGCAATTCGACCTCTGGTGGCAACGTGCCCATTTGCACCACCACGGCATTTCAGTACGGCACCGGGGCAAGCGCAGGCGCATTGGCCAGCAACGGTGGCAACTACACCCTTACTGGCACCCGCACCGCCGCAACAGAAGCTTGGGGTGCTGTTGTAGCGCAACTCAAACTCGACGCGGCGCAAGATGTATCAAACTACAAGAGCCTGAAAGTATCGTTGGCGTCGAGCAGCAACACCGATGTGACGCTGATGCTGGTGTCCTCTACCGCTAAGCAAGACTGCTATCCGACCTACAAAGCCACAGGGCTCAGCACCGCATTGAAGAGCTTTACCATTCCCCTCACCGACTTCAAGCTGGCGAACAACCCCGATCCAGCCAAGTGCGCGCCTGCCATAACCACCGACCCGGACACGGCGGTCGCTCTCAAAAGCGTGACCGAGATTCAGGTGCGTGAAATCAAGGGCGAGGCGGGCAAAAACCAGGTCTATGTGGCAGTCATCAAGCCACTGCTGTGGTCTATGGAATTGCCAGTGGTGCCACCTACGTTGACGGCAGTGGTAGTGGACTACACCTACCCGGTCGGCTTCGGTGGCACGGGCGACACAACGGGTTCTGCGACGTTTACCACGGGCGGCACAGCACCATGGACGCTGAATGGCAACCGTGTTGCCAATGCAGAAACCTACAGTACTGCGATTGGTGTACTGCACGTCAACGCCCAGCCCACTGGCACCCTCGCCAAAAACAGCCTGGGCTTTACGCTGACCTCAGGGGGCAACACGGAGCTTCTCATCCGTCTGAAAGCAAGCAACTATGTGGACCAGGCCTGCACTCCGACTTTCAAGGCCACAGGGTTAAGTACTACGGCCAAAGCGTTCACCGTGGCTTTGTCGGACTTCAAATCATCGAACGACATCACCGCGAGCTGTGGCACTCAGACTGCCACTGCATTGGACCTGACGAACTTCGACAAGATCGAGATCACCGACCGCAAGGAGACCACCGGCACGCTCAACATCAACGCAACGCTCAGCACCCTGAACTGGGTGCTCGCACCTTGATCAGCAGCAGCGCAGCCTTCCCCACCAACGGCTTAAACGTAGCGTGCACCCCATGCCATCCTTGATGACCCTAGGCATGCCGCTGCATGGCCTGATTGCAACGGCCTGCGCGCTGCTGATTGCCTGTGGCGGCGCGGACAGCGCCGTGCCCCTTCCGGTGCAGGAGGAAGCGCCGACAGCGCAAAAACCCGCGTCCTCGCCGCAACGGGAAAAGGCAGCTACCTCGCTTGCGGACTACCCTTTAATGGACACACTGGCCACCGCACCCGTGGCGACTGACGCGGCGCGCGCTGCGGCGCTGGCCATTGGCAGGGGTGTGAACTTTGGGAATATGTTTGACGCGCCCAACGAAGGTGCGTGGGACTTACGTGCCGAGGACCGCTTTATTGCGCTGGTGGGCAACAGCAACCCGGCCATCCAGAGCGTGCGCTTGCCGGTGCGCTGGAGCAACCACGCCAGCGCCGACACCCAGGCCACCATAGACCCAGTGTTCATGGAGCGCGTGGTCGGGGTGGTGGACAAGTTGCTGGCGCGCGGCGTGGTGGTGGTGCTCAATATGCACCACTACCGCCAGCTCGACGGCGACACGCTGGACTATGGCGAGGCTGCGGTGCCCGACAGCGCAGACCACGCGCTGGTGCGCATGCGCTTTTTGGCGATGTGGGCGCAAATTGCGCAGCGCTTTGCCAAGCACGACGCCCGCCTGCTCCTAGAGCCCTACAACGAGCCGCATGGTCTGCTTAACCGGCAGGGCGACGGCAGCCAGCCATGGAACGACCTGGTGTCGCGCGCAGTGCGGGTGATCCGCCAGACCAACCCCATGCGGGTACTGGTGATTGGCCCCACGCACTGGAACTCGGCCTACGACCTGGCGCAGTTGGCATTGCCCCACGACCCCAACTTGGTGCTCACGGTGCATTCCTACGAGCCTTTTACCTTCACCCACCAAGGCGCAGAGTGGGTGAGCCCCAAGCTGCCCACCGGTGTGACCTGCTGCAACGCCGCGCAAACCCAGACCATCACCCAGCTACTGGACACCGCGCAAACCCAGGCAAAAGCCAAGGGCTATCCGGTGTTTGTGGGCGAGTTTGGGGCGTATTCGCAAGCGCCCCTCGCGTCGCGCGTCAACTACCTCAGCATCATGCGCCAGCAGATGGCGCAGCGCGGCATGCCTTGGACCTACTGGGAGCTGGCAGCGGGCTTTGGCGTGTACGACCCGGTGCAAAACCAGTTTCGCCCCGAAATCACGCAGACCCTGTACGGGACCGCCAGTCCTTGACCCCCTAGAGCCCAAACCCTTTTCTTTTTTTCTTGCACCCTTTATTGCAACAACGGAGACGCACCATGACAACACCCACCTCCTTTCCCTCAATCCCACGCCAAACGGGGCTGCTCATCACCGGTCTGGCCCTGGCCGCGCTGGCGGGCTGCGCCGCGAAATCGGTCAAGCTTGCCGAGGCGACTGCGCCAGCAGCGGCCTCGGCGCCAGCAGCCACGCCCGCCACAGCAGAGTTGACCTGGGCCACCTTTGGCCCGGCCACGGCAACCACGGCGCAAGGCGGCTATATCAACACCTTTAGCTATTCCGAAAAGCCTGGCGACGTGGCCATGGACGCGCTGGCTATCAACGGCGACATGGTTCAAGTGCGTGGCAACTTTGTGGCCAAAAGTGGCAGCGCATGGGGCGGGATGGGCGTGAGTATCGAAGCAGGCAACAACCAGCCCATAGACGCCTCGGGCTACAAAGCCCTGCGCATTCGCCTGGCCGCACCCAACGGCGGCAAACTGCGCCTGCGCCTGAACGGCACCGACATCAAAGTGCGCGACAGCGGCTGCTTCCCCAGCTTTACCCAAACGGTCACGGCCAAAGACACGGTGTATGTCATTCCGTTCTCGCGCTTCTCACCTGAGGCCTATTGCGGCGCCAAAGGCGCCACGGTGTCCAAGACCCTGCCAAACTTTGCCATGGTGGAAGTGGCCGACACCAGCGACCCAGTGAAAGCCCGTGCCTCCAACTTCAGCATTGGCGCGATTGCTTTGCTGCCCTGATCGGGCCAGAGCGCACGCACTACCCCAGCGCGGCTGAACTGCCACCGTCCAGCGCCCTCAGAACGAAGGAGTCTCTTATGAAAAAACGATTATCTCGCAGCGCACAGAGCGTCAAACTGCCAGGCTTTGCGTCCTTGCTTCGGCAGTGGACGAAGGCGGCTTGCGCGGTGGTGGCAGGGGTGCTGCTTTGCTCCTTCGCCGCAGCGCAAACCAAGCTGCAGCCATTGGTGTGGGCCACATTTGAAAATCCGGCGACTACCGCGCAAGGCGGCAATGTCAATGGTTTTTCGTACTCCGAAAAGCCAGGCGACGTGGTCATCGCGCCGCTCAATGTGATCACCGGCATGCAGTTTGTGCGCGGAAACTTTGTGGCCAAAAATGCGAGCGCGTGGTCGGGTGTGGGAGTCAGTATCGAGGCTGCTAACGGCCAGCTTGTGAATGTGTCGGGCTACAAAACGCTGAGCATTCGGCTCTCGGCCCTGAACGCCACCAAACTGCGGTTGCGCCTGAACGGACCGGAGGAAAAGACAAAAAGCAACGGCTGCTACCCCATATTCACCCAGTTCGTCAACACCGAAGAGCGCAAGTACGACATCCCTTTGAGCAAGTTTGCATCCGAGGCTTATTGCGGCAACAACGCGGTGGACCTGACCAAACTCCTGCAAAACCTGTCCGCCATCGAGGTAGCCGACACCAACGACCCGGTAAGGGCGCGCAGTGCCCAGTTCACAGTGGCATCCATCACTTTGCTGCCTTAACGGTCGTGAGAGCGCGCAGCGCGCTCCAACCTGAAAGATCTTTCACCTTCACACGCATCAGCCTGCGCCGTACCGGCGCGAGCAGCAATCTTTTTCCATCTTTTTATTCACAGGCTTGCACACCATGCACCATGCATTTCAATCCGGCTCGGGGCTGATGGCCGTCGCGCTCCTCGCACTTTGCAGCGGCTGCGCCGCGCAGGTCAGCACAACGCCCGCACAGCAAGCCTTGCAAAAAAACAATTTGATCCAAAACGGGGGCTTTCGGAGCCCTTCCAGCCTGCCCTGGGTCAGCGAGATCACAGCCCCAGCGCTCGGCGAAACACAGGTAAAGGGCGGCGCTTTGTGCACCACCATTACCAACTCAGGCACCAACGCCTGGGACGTACAGGTGCGCCAGCGACAACTCGCGCTACAAACTGGCCACACCTACACGGTGAGCATGCGAATCTGGGCAGACCGCAGCACCGCCGTGCGTGCCAAAGTGGGCATGGCAGGGCCACCGTACACCGAGTACTTTGCGCAAAACCTGGCCCTGTCCAGCGAGCCGCAGCAGGTCAAAGGGCAGTTTGTGATGAAAGGCAGCGACGACCCGTCAGCCGAATTGGCATTGCACATGGGTGGCTCCTTGACTGGCCCGGCCAAACCCATCACGGTTTGCATTGACGACGTGTTCGTCACCGACCCCCAGTTCACCGCGCCACCGCCTGCGGTCAAGGTGCCCACACCGGCCATCCGGCTTAACCAAGTGGGCTACTTTCCCCAGGGCCGCAAGGTCGCCGGCTATGTGAGCGACGCCACCAAACCCCTGACCTGGCAGCTCTTGCAAGGCGGCAAGGCAGTCGCCAGCGGCCAAACCGAGCCTCTGGGCCGGGACAAAGAGTCTGGCGACGCGGTGCACTTGGTCGATTTTTCGGGCTTTGGCACGCCGGGCGATGGCTATGTGCTGGCCGTTGGCAGCGACCAGTCCACGCCCTTTCGCATTGCCGCAGACCTGTACCAACAGCTCACGGTAGATGCGATGAACTTTTTCTACCAAAACCGCAGCGGCATCGCCATCACCCTGCCCTACGCGCGCCAGCCGCAGTGGCAGCGCCCGGCCGGCCACGCCACGAGCGACAAATCGGTTCCCTGCCACAAGACCGCAGGTTGCAACTACCGGCTTGACGTGACCGGGGGCTGGTACGACGCGGGCGACCACGGCAAGTACGTAGTTAACGGCGGCATCTCCGTCTGGACACTGCTCAACCTGTACGAGCGCAACAAGGCGTATGGCGACGCCAACACCCTGGGCGACCGAAGCCTGACTATTCCTGAGAGCGGCAACGGCGTGTCGGACCTGCTCGACGAGGTGCGGTGGCAGCTGGAGTTCTTACTCAAAATGCAAGTCCCGGCCGACGCGGCGCAGGCTGGCATGGTGCATCTGAAAATCCATGACGAGTTTTGGACCGCCCTGGGCATTCGCCCTGACGACGCCGAGACCAAGCAAAAGCGCTTTTTGCACCCCGTGTCCACTTCGGCCACGCTCAACCTGGCAGCCGTGGGCGCGCAGGCAGCACGCCTGTGGCGCGGCATTGACGACGCGTTTGCCGCACGCTGCCTCGCCGCCGCCGAACGGGCCTGGGCTGCTGCCAAAAAGAACCCTGCGGTGTACGCCAAAGTGACCGACGGCAATGGCGGTGGCGCGTATGAAGACGACGACGTCAAAGACGAGTTCTTCTGGGCTGCCGCTGAGCTGTTCATCACCACCGGCCAGAGTGCCTACCGCACCGAGCTGCTGGCGTCAAGTTACTGGAGCACCATGACCGCGCTGGTGGACGGCGTGCCGAGCCCCATGAACTGGGCCAAGACCGATGCGATGGGCACCATATCCCTGGCGATAGTGCCGAACAAATTGAGCGCGCCAGAGCGCGAACAGCAGCGCAAAAAGGTGCTGGGCACGGCCGACAGCTACCTGGCCCTGGTGGGGCAACAGGCCTACCGCTATCCGTTCAACGCGGGGCCGAGTGGCAAATACCCCTGGGGTTCCACCAGCTTTGTGGCCAATAACGCCATCATGTTGTCCATCGCCAACGACCTGGCGCCCAACCCCAAATATGTGGAGGCCTCCGTGCTAAGCCTGGACTACCTGCTCGGGCGCAACGGCCTGGGCCAGTCGTATGTGAGTGGCTATGGCAGCAAGCCCCTGCTCAACCCGCACCACCGCTTTTGGGCCAAACAAGCCAACAGCCGCTTCCCCGGCGTGCCGCCCGGCGTGCTCTCAGGTGGCCCCAACAGCTCTTTGCAAGACCCCTATGTCAAAGCCATGGGCATTGCGGGCTGCCCACCGCAAAAGTGCTACGCCGACCATGGCGAAGCTTGGAGCGTGAACGAAGTCGCCATCAACTGGAACGCGCCGCTGGTCTGGATCACCTCCTACCTCAACAGCCAGTACCTACCCAAGAAAACACCTTAACTTTCATGAAGGTGCGCAGCACCCCAAATCATGAAAGTTCTTCCACGTTAACCATTTATCAAAGGAACCTCTTCCATGACTGCCCACTTGAACGGCAAACGCATTGTGCTCACCGGCGCCTCCAGAGGCGTAGGCTATGAGAGCACCAAGCTCTTTTTGAAAGCCGGTGCCCACGTTATTGGCACCGCGCGCGACGCGGACCGCCTAGCCAAAGCCGCAGAAGAATTCAAAACCCTGGGCGACTTCACCCCTGTGCTGGCCGACCTGGCCGACGCCAGCGCGCCAGCCACCATTGCCAACGCGGTGGCCGCGCACTGGGATTCGCTCGACATCTTGGTCAACAACGCCGCCGTCCAGGTCTATAAAAAAGACTGGTACGAGGAAGGCCTGGACATGCTTAACGAGCAGTGGCGCATCAACGTGTTTGCCCAGCACGAGCTGATCTTCCGCCTGGTGCCATTGCTGAAAAAAGGCCGCGAGCCCCGGGTGATCAACCTCAGCTCGGGCGCGGGCACCCTGCAAGCGCTGCGCGAAACGCCCGACATGCCCACCTACCGCCTGACCAAGTACGCGCTCAACGGCATGTCTTTGCTGTGGGCGGGCGAGCTGCGCGGCCAAGTGGCCGTGAACGCACTAGACCCCGGCTGGCTGCGCACCGACCTGGGCGGCCCCAACGCCCCCGGCGAGCCAGCCGACGGCGCACGCCGCACCCTAGAAGTCTGCGCCCTGCCCTGGGAAGAGACCGGCAAGTTCTGGCACGGCAGCCAGCAAATTGACTACTAAACCCCAAGGACGTTTGCGTGAACCGCCCCGAATTCCAAACCCTGTGCAACGCCATTGGCGACGAAATCGCCCGCCTGCTGCCCACGGTCTTGCAGGCGCCCGAGGACTGGTCTATTGGCCAGGGCAACTGCGTGCTCTGTGCCATGGACGACGAGGGCAACACCGCCATGCGCATCTACGGCACCGACCCCGTGCGCCAGCGCCAGGCCGCCCTAGTGGCCCACAAAAAAGCGCTGCAGGTGTGGCGCACCGGCCACGCCACCGGCAGATTTGAGGCACTGGTCTACACCGGCCAGCTCAACCCCGAAGCCTCTGGCATTCCCCACCCCGAGTTCATCGGCTGGCAAGGCGGCGTGGAGGCTGAAACCACCACTGGCGAGCGCCTGGTGCTGGCCTTTAGTGGTCTTCGTGGCGAGCAAGACGTAGCGGTCTTGCGCACTGCGGGGGAGCAGTTGGGGGCTTATAGCTTGGTGGCGTAGTGGCGGGCAGCAAATTGCCGCCGCCTCCCATTCAGGCGGCACACAGCGGCAGAAGCGGCGATTTCTCGGTTTCAATGGAGCGATGTAAAAAGTCCGCGATGAACAGGTGATTGGCCTGCTGCACCAAGCTGTAAACCCATCAAGTGGATCCATGGCAAGCTGCGTTGTCCTTTCAGGACCACGCCTTCTTCTGCCACCAAGGCACGCATAGCCAGCTTGGGTGCTGCCCACTCGGTGGCACAACGCTCCAGGGCGGCCACGGCCCGCCGTTGCGCGGGGTCGTCTTAGTAGCTGCGGGTTTTGAGTTCTTTTTGGTAGTTTTCTAGTACGGTCATGCGGGCGGTGTTGTGCCCTGCCGCGATTTGGCGGCCTAAGCTGCGTGTCGCTTCGTTCACCCGGCGCCGAGTGCTGGACGCCCTTGGTCCAAAACAGCAACAGCGGCCAAGGCCTGCAAACCCGCCAAACTCACCAATGCGCCTAAGGCAGGCTGCGACTGAGCGTATCTTTGACCGCGTGATAGGCCACAAACGGCAGCATGGGGTAATACATCAAGTCGCCCGCTGCTTCGAACACCGGACTTTCCACCGGTCCGCTGGGACGGAAGCCGAACTCGGACCGCTTCCCCTCGGTACCCGATTGGTAGTACGAGTAATACAACTGGTCCCTTTCATCAAACCGGTAACGGCGCCCGTCGCTGGCAATCAACACCGGATTGGCACTCAAACCGTTGCCCCTGACCGAAACGCCGGTGACGCGCAAGCGCTCGCCAATCAGCTCGGCCGAGTCGCTGCCGCGCGCGCCAGCGGCTTGCCGTATTTCTTGCAAGTAACCGTCGGTAAGAATGGGGAAAACCAGGGGGTTTTTCTCTATGGTTTCGTTAAGCAGCACCCCCGCAGCAATGAACGCGACCACGCCAATCAAGGGCCACCGGCTCTGAAAGTAGCGACTGGCGTAACTGGCGTACAGCGTGGCGTAAAGCGCAAACGGTGTGGCCCAAAAATAGCCGAATGGACCGTAATTCAGCGCGCCACTGGCGATGAATACAAAAGACACACACAAAAGTGCGGTAGCGAAGCGCGACGGCGGCGGGGGCTTGGCTGAGACACACATGATTTCACACTCCTTTAACGGGTTGGGGCTTTTGTTGATCGGGCAATGGTTGCGTCAGCGTTACTGGGCGGCGGCGTCCATTTGTTGCTTGCGCGCCTCCAGCTGCGCGTTCGCCTGCTCCAGCTGCTGCCGGGCCGCGTCCAACTGCTGCTGCGCCGCCTGCGCTTGTTGGGCCTGCAACTTGGCGGCGGCAGCGGCGGTGGCAGCGGTTTCCATGCCGCAGGCACACAAACTCAGCGCCAAGGAGAGTGCCGCAAGCCGAACGCGCCAGCCGCTGGCGGCTGTGGGCGTCACGGTGGCGCTAGGTTTTGCATAGGAGGTGCGTGCTTGGGTTTGCATGGCTTGCGTTTCTCAATGTGGAGTGTGCGGTGGCTGCGCTTTAGTTGGATCTTGGGCTGCGTCAGGCGTGCAGCGCGCATCCAGCGTCTGGCGGGCCGAGGCGTATTCGCGCTCCAGCACGGCGTAAGCCTCAGTAAAACCCGGCCGAAGCTTTGCCCGCGCAATGAATTCGGCGTGATCCTGAGCAATGGGTTCAAATTTCAAATCAGCCATGCAGCATCTCCTTAAGACGCTTGCGCGCCATATATAAATCCTTGTCAGGCGTTTGCTGCTGCCATACCCAAGCCTCACTCCCCGCCGTCATGCACCGCCTCGTAAAGCGCTTTGAGCGACTGGCCGTTAAAGCTCCAGTGTGGCGAGGGCTGCAGCGGGTAGTCGTCTGGCAGGCCCATGAGCTTGCGGGTGGCTGCGGTCAGGGAACATACGGCGCCTTGCAACTCCACCTTTTTGTCGCTCACCACCACGGCCTGCGACTGCCCGTCTTTGAACAGCAGCACCGAACCGCTGGGAACGCCCAACTCGTGAAAGTTCATGCGCGGGCGGCGGGCGTCTTTGAGGTTTTGGGCGGACTGCTTGTCGGCGGCGGTCACTTCAGCTTCCAGCGTTTGCTCTAGCTGGACCGCGATGTCTTGCACCTTGAGCAGCCTGAGTACGGCAATCACTCGCTTGGGATCGATCTTGAAAAAATCCCGGTTGGGCTACGGCCACGTGCAATCCTGACGTGGTATTCGCAATGCAAGGTGCGCCGCTTCTCGAACAAACGCGACTTTTCCAATTCGAGGACTGCGCGCCGCTCGGGCACGGCTTGTCATAACAGACCTTAGCTGTATCGATCGCGCTCAGGTGCGTCATGCACTCGCCGGCGCACTCAAAGGCGATGGCCTCGTCTTGGGTCTGGGTCGGTGAAGGTAGCGGATCCGGCAGCGGGCCACCATCAACAAACGGTACGCCGGGAGGCGACGTGGGCTCCCCTCGGGAGACTTTGTGAAGTGCCGTCAAGGGGTTTCAATCGCTGTCGTGACAAGCAACCTTCAATTTCTACCCAACGTTCTTTGGTACGGCTGCTCATTTTGCAATTCCCAAAAACACGGCCAGACAACGCTATACCTCTACGAGTGCATCCGCCTCAATTCGCCCAAAAACGGGACCAATTTTGTCGCGCTTAACCGTGATGGCCTTGTCCACCATTACCTCGGAGGGCTTTTGCAAGCCGTTCCGTAAGCTAGGTTTCAGCTTGACACGCAGCAATGGCGCGGACACCAGCGCGCTGGTAATGGGCAGAAGGGTCGCACTACTGTGCTGGTTGAACGCATCCGCTTGAATGACCAAGGCCGGGCGTGGTTTTCCGAAGTCCCCTTGTATGGCGATGGTGACCAGGTCGCCTCGCTTCATTCTGTCCAGCCGTCTACGTCGGCCAGCGCCGCATCCATCAGCTGCTGGGTACCGGTATCAAGGCTATCGGCCTGCGCAACCAGCAGGCATTGACGGCGACATTCGCTCTGAAACTCCGGGCTCCGCGTGTCTGAAACCCAAATTTGCACCGGACGCAGCCCGGCCATGCGCAGCGCATCGCGGTGTTTTTGAACGCGTGCGTTCACGTGAGTGCTTGCCATGAGTGCTCCCTATAAAGTTACATGAAACACTATACAAGGCTAAGGTGTTTCATGCAACAAATGATGGCTGGAAAATTCCGGCGTGGTAACTAACGGGGTGAGTCAGTTGGGCACTGACTCCGGTACCGAGTGGAAAGTTGGAACAACCACAACACTCAATGCCATCTTATGCCGTAACGCTGCGACCAGAAAAGGTGACAACAATGCTGCGGGCACTTTTGATCTGTCTTTGGAAGGGACGGTTTTGCCCATAGACGACGCGACTGGGTAAAGCAACCACACGGTGAACCCCTGACCAAGCAGTCTTGCCAGGTTTTCGAAGCAACAAGCGCTTCAAGTCAAGCACTTTTGGTGTGCAAAAACTGCGACTCTGTTGTCACGAAATTGCCACGTCCTTGTGAAAGCATCGCAAACGATTATGTTTTTTAAAACTTTTATTGAAAAATCATGCAAAACTTTTACGACAAAACAAGCCTACTGGCGGCAGCCCTGTTTGCCAGTTTTGCCCTAGCAGCGTGCGGTGGTGGTTCAAGCGAGCCCGCGCCACTGACGCCATTGGCCACACCAGCGCTGGCATTCACGCCCGTGCAGGAAAGTCTGGACCTGAACAATTACACGCTGGTTGGTAAATACAGTTTGCCCGAGGGTAACGGGGCCAACTTACTGGGCTCAGAAGTGTCTGCAGTGACTTACAACCAGGATACCGACACGTTGTTCATGATTTCGGACAACGGTACGTCGATCATTCAAACCTCCAAGACGGGGCAACTCATTGACACAATGACTTTGCCAGCTGATGCCACGAAGCCGCAGGGCACCTACTTTTATGACCCAGAGGGGCTCACTTACTTGGGTAGCGGGAATTTTGTGATGGTGGAAGAACGCTATCGGCAAGCGACTACTTTCAAATATGTTGGTGGCACCACCTTAGACGTAACGACTGTAAAAACGGTGAAGCTTGGGACCACGCTGGGGAACATTGGTTTGGAAGGGGTGACCTACGACCCAGCCACCAACGGCTTCGTTTTCGTAAAAGAAAAGACGCCTTTGGGCATTTTCGCAACCACCATTGACTTCACGGCGGGTACGGCTTCCAACGGTTCTGCCGCCACCGAAAACTCCATCAATTTGTTCGACCCCGCCCTAGCAGGCGTCGCGGACTTTGGAGACATTGCCGCTCTATCTACCCGGCTAGCCGCTACCGCGCCCGACTACCAGCACTTGGTAGTTTTGAGTCAAGAGTCCAGCCGGATACTCAAAATGGACCGCGCAGGCAAGATTTACAGTTCGATCGACATTGAGTTGGCAGCTCAACATGAAGGGATTACCTTTGACCGGGATATGAACATGTACATCACCAACGAACTAGGGACCGGTGGTACGTCTGGACCAGAGCTTTGGGTTTACAAGCCCACCAAATTGGCTACAGCGGTTGGGCGTGCCAGCAATCTGTATTTGACTTTTGCAACGGATATTTTTGCTGGCACCGGAGGCATCACCGTTAGCAATGGCGCAGGCGATGTGCGCACGATTTCTGTAGCCGATGCCACGCAAGTGAAGATCTCCGGAAAGTCGGTGGCGATTAACCCAACCACCGATCTTTTGGCGGGCACCACCTACACCGTTCAAGCCGGAGCTGGAGTCTTCAAGGACAGCGCAGGTACAGGTTCTGCCGCGATCACTGGAACCATGCTGGCATTCACCACTGTTGCTGATATTACTGCCCCCACACTGACTTCGACCACCCCGGCGCAAGGCGCTACGGGGGTGTCGTCAAGCCGCGTTGTTTTGACGTTCAATGAGGCCGTCAAAGCCGGCACAGGCACGATCACCGTGACCAATGACGGTGATGACGTTCGCGTCATCAACGCCAACGACATTACGCAAGTCACTATCTCGGGAGTCGGTGTGGATATCAACCCTAGTGCGGATCTTAAAAAGGGTACAAGCTATCGCGTACTGGTCAGCAGTACGGCGTTCACAGACAC
>JARXAU010000050.1 GCA_029865675.1 Rhodoferax sp. | reverse complement strand
CACCCAGTAGCGTTTAAACCCCAGGGCTTCGGCGTGCTGCGCCGTGGCCAGGGCCGTGGTCAGCGCCTGGCCCACGCTGGCGCCTTCGCGCACGGCCACCAGGTCGAGCATGGACAGAGAAAAAGCGGGTGTGGGGTGCATGGTGTGGTTCATTGCGGCAGGGGGGCGGGCGCCTTGACCCATTATGCGCACGCGGGCCAGCAGAGGTACTCGCGCCCCAGTCACGATGGGTCTGCCTGCGAGTTTTCAAAAGCACAGTCTGCGATGGTCACAATGACCGGGTTCCCTACAGATCGGAAAAACTATGACCACAGCAGCCCCTCGCACTGTCCAAAGCGCCTTGCCGCCGCCGCCCAGCGACCCTGCTGCCATCGCAGCCGCCAAAGTCGACCGCGCGCAACTCGCGCTGCTGCGCGCCCACCGCCGTGCACACCGCCACCGGGCCGATGCCGCCTTGCCCTTGCCCAAGCGGGTGGCGCAACACCTGGAGGCGCTGCCGCTCACACGGGGCCAGCGTCTGGCCGACGGGGTGGCGGCCACCATTGGCTCGTGGCGCTTTATTGCCATCCAGAGCACCGCCATCGTGCTGTGGATTGCCGGCAATGTGCTCACAGGCAACGGTGCTTGGGACCCATACCCCTTCATCCTGCTCAACCTGCTGCTGTCTTTCCAAGCCGCCTACACGGCGCCGACCATCATGATGAGCCAGAACCGCCAGTCCGAACTCGACCGCCGCCACGCGCAAACCGACTACGAGATCAACGTCAAGGCCGAGCTGGAAATCGAGCTGCTGCACGAAAAAATCGACATCCTCAAAGAGCAAGAGCTGCTGGCGCTGACCCAGGCGGTGCGCCAACTCTCCGCGCAACTTGAGACCCTGTCCAAGCGCCTGCCCTAGCTTTCATACAGGCCCGCATTTACACAAGTCCGCCCGGTGCGGGCCTAAGATCACCCCATGCACACCACCGCCCTTGTTTTGTTCTCTGGAGGCCAAGACTCCACCACCTGCTTGGCCTACGCGCTGTCCAAATACCAACGCGTGGAAACCGTGGCCTTTGACTACCGCCAGCGCCACCACATTGAGTTGGATGCCCGCCTGAACGTGCTGCGCGAGCTGCGCGCACGCTTTCCGGCCTGGGCCGCAAAATTAGGCGAGGACCATTTGCTCGACCTGGCGGTGCTGGGCGAGGTGAGCGACACGTCCCTCACCCGCGACACCGCCATCGCCATGGAAGCCAGCGGCCTGCCCAACAGCTTTGTGCCCGGCCGCAACCTGCTGTTCTTGACGCTAGCCGCCGCGCTGGCCTACCGCCGGGGCCTGCAAGTGATCGTCACCGGCGTGTGCGAAACCGATTTTTCCGGCTACCCCGACTGCCGCGACGACACCATGAAGGCCATGCAACTCGCCTTGTCCCTGGGCATGGACCGGCGCTTTTTGATCGAAACCCCGCTCATGTGGATAGACAAAGCCGCCACCTGGCGCATGGCCCACGACCTGGGCGCGCAGGCCGACGCGCAGGGCGGCGGTCAGGCGCTGGTTGACCTGATCGTGGAGCACACCCACACGTGCTATTTGGGTGAGCGCAGCCAGCGGCATGCATGGGGCTATGGGTGTGGCGGCTGCCCGGCTTGCGACTTGCGGGCTAAGGGTTTTGTGGCGTACTGCGAGTAAGTGCCTGTCGCAGGGCATGTGAGTGCGCTATTTATTTTGAATCCCTGCCGGGTGGGTGGGGTTTGCCCACTCTCCCCCAACCCCTCTCGCCCAGCGGGCGAGAGGGGGGCCAAAGTCCGAATTTGGTTTCTGCGCTTCGGCTAGGCTTCCACTGGCGTGGTACCTGTAGGTTGGCCTGCGATGTCTAGGAACGGCGCCGTCGCCGCGACGGCTTACGGGGTTTGGGCGCTGCGGTCTTCGAGCCGGGCGCAGCATCTAGCTAGCGGGCAGCCCCAGTGGTGTCCGCCTACTAAAGGCGGCAGAGGTAGGTAGCGGCGGCGCCGAAGAACGAATTTTCCAAAAGGCTGCTGCGATCAAACCCCGTAAGCCGTCGCGGCGACGTCGCCGTTCATAGTTACTGCTGGTCTACCCACAAGCATTAGGCCAGTAGAAGCCTAGCCGAAGCGCAGAAACCAAATTCGGACTTTGGCTCCCCCTTTCCACCCCGCTGGGGTGGAAAGGGGGCCGGGGGGATAGGGGGGGAAGCCAGTTAAATTTAAAGTTAAAGCACCTTCTCCACCACCTCAAACCGCGCGTCCGCACCGGCCAAAGTGGGCTCCATCACCCAAGCCTTGGTATGAAACGCCGCCACTCCCGGCCGGTGCGCAATCGACACCAGTCCACCGCCGCGCGCCGCCAGCATGTCCACCAGGCGCTGGTACAAGATCGTCTCGGTGGGCGCATCCAGCGCGCTGGTGGCCTCGTCGGCAAAAACCCATTGCGGTTGCTTTAAGAACACCCGTGCCAGCGCCAGGCGTTGCTGCTCGCCGCCCGAGAGTTTTTGGCCCCACAGGTCTGCTTGGTCGAGCTTATCGGCCAAGTTGGGCAGCAGAGCCCAATGCAGGGCGTCTTGCAGCTGGGTGTCGGTGTAGCGCGTGGGAAGCTCAGGGTAGGCCAGCGCGTTGCGCAGCGGGCCGTTGGGGAAGTAGGGGCGCTGGGGGATGAACATCCCGTCTGGTGGGCGCGACACCTCCCCGCTGGCAAAGGGCCAAATGCCCGCCAGCGCCCGAAACAGCGTGCTCTTACCCGCGCCCGACGGCCCTTGAAGCAGCACGCGTTCACCGACGTGCGCACGCAGTGCGGTGTGCGCCAGCAGCGCCACGCCGTTGGGCAGCGCGACTTGCAGGTTCTGGGTGCGCAGCTCGGTGGACGTTTGGACGCTGGCAGCTGCAGCCCCGCTTTCAATGTTCGCAGTACCGGAGGCTGCCAGGCTTGTGGTGGTCGCCGTGTCCGTGTGCGCCCGCATCTGCGCGAGCGACGCTTCAAAGCTGGTCAGCCGGTCGGTGGTGGCGCGCCAAGTGGCCAGGTTAGGGTAGTTGTCGACAAACCAACTGAGCGCACCTTGCACCTTGTCAAAGGCACCGGCGATTTGCATCAGCTCTCCGAGCTGAATGGCGCCGCTGAAAAAGCGGGGCGCGGCCACCACAAACGGAAACACCACCGCCGCCTGGCCAAAAAAGCTGGTGAACCAGACCAGGTTCTTTTGCGCCTTGATAAGCCGCAGGTAGTTGTCCAGCACCGCGCCAAAGCGGCCTTCGAGCTGCGTGCGCTCGACGCCCTCGCCGCCGTCCAGGGCAATCGACTCGCTGTATTCGCGCACCCGCACCATGTGGTGGCGAAAGTCGGCCTCCACCCGTTGCTGCTCAAAGTTCAGTGGAATTTGGGGTCGGCCAATGCGCTGGGTGATCCAGCTTCCCGCTGCGCAATACAGCAGCGCCATCCAGACCATGAAGCCGGGAATGTTGTATTCGCTGCCCGCCACAGTGAACGCAAAGCCACCCGACAGTCCCCACAAAATGCCCACAAAGACCAGCAGCGTGCCCGTCGAACTGACCAGCCCCATGCTCAGGCCCGTGGTCAGCGCGGTGAATTGGTTGATGTCTTCGGCAATGCGCTGGTCCGGGTTGTCGGGCGCGCCGCCCAAGGCCGGGTCGCTGCCGCCAAAGCGGCCTAGCTCCATGCGGTAAAACGCCTGGTGCGACAGCCAGCGCTGCAAGGTATTGCGCGTCATCCATTTGCGCCAGCGCATTTCCAGCAGCTGCGTCAAGTAAAACTTGTAAACGGCAATCACGATAAAGGCAAACGCCAGGTAGCTAAAGCGTCCCAGCTGCGTCCAAAACACGGCTTGGTTTTTTTCTTGCAAGGCGTCGTAAAACAGCCGGTTCCAGTCGTTGAACAGCACCGCCATGTAGACCAGCGCCAGGTTCAGCGCCACGATGGCCGCCAGCAGGCCGCGTGCAGCCCATTTCTCGTCTGAGAAGTAATAGGGCTTGGACAGCGCCCAAACGCGGCCCATCTGGCGGGCGGCGCGGGCCCAGGTGCTGTCGCTGGATGCCGGGGTGGCTGGGGCAGGGCTTGTCATGGGTTCCTCATCAGGGCGTCAGGCGGTCGGTCTTCGAACAGTGGGGCAGCAGGCGCTTAGTTGCGCACGCCGCTGGCCACATGGCCCGAGGGCACGTGGCGCGCGGCGGACTCGATGTGGCCGGTCTGGTCGTCAAAAAAGAAGTCGGGCTCAAACTCACGCAAAAACGCGCCCTTGTCCAGCCCGCCCAAAAACATGGCCTCGTCCACCTCGATGTTCCAGTCCATCAGGGTGCGTATGGCGCGCTCATGCGCCGGTGCACTGCGCGCCGTCACCAGCGCGGTGCGCACGCGCTTTTGCGGCTGCGCGGCTTGCTGCAAGGCGTGCAGCGCCACCAGCAGCGGTTTGAACGGGCCGTCCGGCAAGGGCAGGGCGGCTTTGTCCTGCTCGTGCTGCTGAAAGGCGTTCAGGCCCTGGTCCTGGTAGACGCGCTCAGCCTCGTCGCTAAACAGCACCGCGTCGCCGTCAAAGGCAATGCGCACCTCAGCGGGGTGCGCGCTGCTGGCGTGGGCCGACTGCGGATACACCTGCGCGGCGGGTACGCCGGCGTCCAGCGCGCTGCGCACGTCGCTCAGGTGCGTGCTTAAAAACAGATTGGCCTTGAGCGGCTTGAGGTAACGCCAGGGCGATTCGCCACGCGTAAACGTGCAGCGGATGATGGGCAGCGCGTAGTGCGCCGCTGAGCGCATCACGCGCAGGCCGCTCACCGGGTCGTTGCGCGACAAGATCACCACCTCCACCCGCTGCGAGGCCTCGGTGTTAAAAGCCAGCAGCTTTTTCACCAGAGAAAACGCCACGCCCGGCTTGGCGGGAATCTCTAGGCGTTCGAGTTGCAAACGCATGTAGGCGCGGTCGTCGCCTTGCTCAAAGAGCTGGTTTTCTTCCTCAAAGTCAAACAGCGCGCGGCTGGAGATTGCCACCACCAGTTTGCCGTCCAGGGTTACAGCCATGGCGCTTCAGCGTTTGGTGGCGCTCTTGGACGCGACCGCTGCGGCGGGCGCCGGGTTTTGCAAAAACAGGCGGTACACCGGGTTGTCGGTCTCTTCCACATAGGGGTAGCCCAGGTCCAGCAAAAACTGGGCAAAGGCCTTGTTGTCCGCCTTGGGCACCTGTAGGCCGACCAAAATGCGGCCATAGTCCGCGCCCTGGTTGCGGTAGTGGAACAGGCTGATGTTCCAGCCTGGACGCATCAGGCTCAAAAACTTCATCAGCGCGCCGGGCCGCTCGGGAAACACAAAGCGCAAGATGCGCTCGTCTTGCGCCAGGCTGGAGTGGCCGCCCACCATGTGGCGGATGTGCTCTTTGGCCAGCTCGTCGTGCGTCAGGTCCAGGCTGGTAAAGCCGTGTTTGCCAAAGCTCTTGGTAATCCGTGCCGACTCGCCTTTGCCTTGCGTGGTCAGGCCCACAAACACATGGGCCTGCGCGGCGTCGCGCATGCGGTAGTTGAACTCGGTCACATTGCGCGGGCCACCCGGCAGCTCGCCAATCAGGGCGCAAAAGCGCTTGAAGCTGCCGCGCTCCTCAGGAATCGTCACCGCGAACAGCGCCTCGCGCTCCTCGCCCACCTCGGCGCGCTCGGCCACGAAGCGCAGGCGGTCAAAGTTCATATTGGCGCCGCACAAAATAGCGGCATAAGTCTCGCCTTTGGCCTTGTGCGTGGCCGCGTACTGCTTAATCGCCGCCACCGCCAGTGCGCCCGAAGGCTCCACGATGGAGCGGGTGTCCACAAAAATGTCTTTGATGGCCGCGCACACTGCGTCGGTGTCCACAGTCATGAACTCGTCCACCAGGCCGCTCGCCACCCGAAACGTTTCTTCGCCCACCAGCTTTACCGCTGTGCCGTCCGAGAACAGGCCCACGTCCGCCAGCGTCAAGCGTTTTTTGGCGGCCACCGACTGCATCATCGCGTTGGAGTCGTTCATCTGCACGCCAATCACCTTCACCTCAGGGCGCACCGCCTTGATGTAATTGGCCACGCCGCTGACCAAGCCGCCGCCGCCAATGGCCACAAACACCGCGTCCAGGCGCCCAGGGTGCTGGCGCAAGATTTCCATCGCTACCGTGCCTTGCCCGGCGATCACGTCCGGGTCGTCAAACGGGTGGACAAAAGTCAGGCCCTGCTTTTTCTCCAGGGTCAGCGCGTGGTTGTAGGCGTCGGTAGAGCTCTCGCCAAACAACACCACATCGCCGCCAAAGCCGCGCACCCCGTCAATCTTGACCTGCGGCGTGGACGTGGGCATCACGATCAGCGCGCGCGCACCCAAGCGCCGCGCGCTCAGTGCCACGC
>JARXAU010000238.1 GCA_029865675.1 Rhodoferax sp. | reverse complement strand
CTTTCCGCCCAGTCCACCGAACAGGTCTTTCGTCATCGACATTTGATTCAACATCAACTGGAACTCGTCTCTCTTTTTCCCCTCCATCAGGGCCGGTAATGACCTCAATGATTTGTGGAGGACTATGGAGAAATTCACCTTTACTGGTGAGAAAGACAATATTTGTTTCACCAATTGATCGCCCAACGTGTTCGATATCGATTTCCGGATCGCCATCAATAAGAGCTTGGGCGTAATCATCCCCAAGTGACTGCGTCAAAACCTCCCCGCGTCCCGTCTCTGTGCTACTGAGGTATCGGTGAAAGAGGATCGAATGGCCAGGGATGCCGAGACTGACAGGGGGCTCTCTCTTAGGACTGATGACCTGCGCGCTTCCATCGCGCCCACTTGCGTTTGTAATTCGGATCGATTTAGTCATAGGTCAGAACATTTCGAAATCAAGGTCATCAGACGAATCTTCGGCGTCAACCACCTCAGCAAGCTTGCCCGGCTCTGACCATGTTGCAGTAAGAGGCGCGCCAATCAAACAAAAAATGCCCTCAGTGTTTTTCAGCAAAAACGCTGCTGATTGCTTGTAATCGGCTGAGTAACTAAATCTAAATCGAAAAACGTCACCTGCAGTCAATCTCTCTTGCAGTGCTACAGCCAGATCCGTTGCTTCCAGGGTGTAAACCGATTCAACGACGTGCTCTAGCAAGACATCAGGCTCGACCAACTCCAACGGCTGCACCGCACCCAAAGTAGAGGGCATCGGCTCTAAAGCTTGCCCATCTGATCCGATGCCTACCAATTGAGACTTTTGAAGCCAGCGTCCGCTTTCATCAAAATACCCTTGAGCTGTCATGCCGCTCTGAAGCAGGTACAGACCATCTGATGTCAATGCAGATTTGACACACGGCTCCCCTGAGATGTCTAAAGGGACACGACGGCGTTCACCATAAAGGCGCTTTCGATCGAGTTTGATGTGGTCAAAACTCGATTCAATTCCGTCTAGTGAGACGACGATGGGTTTAGCCATGATTCAGGCCTCCTGTTGATTGGCAAAAACTTGTCTTCATTTTTTGCCAATTCTGTCAAGAATAGCAACGGTATCCGCATGCCCTCTTGCTTTGGCAAGTTCAAGCAAACTTTGACCACGCGGGAGGGCTTCGGTAGCTTTAGCTCCAGAGTCCAAAAGAATTCGAACGATGGAAGTGTTCCCACGTCGCACTGCGTTGCCAATTGCAGTGTTGCCGTTGTCTGAAACGGCATCGATTTCTGCACCTTGCTCGATTAAAAAGCGGACAGCCTCTTCTTGCGCGATCAACTGTGCACCTGCCAGCGGGGGGTCATCCTCGCCCCCTGGACCTTGGCAGGCCATCATCAATGGCGTGGTGCTATGGAAAAACTCCCGCTTGTTGATCCGAGCTCCTTTACCTAACAGCACTTTTAATGCTGCCGCATCTCCGCGCTCAGCAGCCAAGAGAAAAGGTGTTGAATTCAAATCATTGGCAGTTTCAGCGCCAGCTCTGCAATGGTTCAAAATTTCTTCGTCATTCAGTGCCTCTGCTACTGAAAGAATAGACAACATCCCGGACGGACTGTTGATGTTGGCTCCTCGTCGCAAAACATCTAGTGCCATGCGTTTGAGTGCCGCTTCATATTTTTCAATCGTAGAAAAGCTGGCTGACAACTGGCCGCTGAATTCTTCATCCGCATACCACTGCTTGGCAGTCACTGCCACCATGAGAATCATTTTTAGCAGTGGTTCATCGTCAATCCGCTCATTTGGATCAAGACCTTCATTAAGCTTTTGTTCAAGCGCTCCCTCATCACCAAGCATGATCAACTTTTTGATGGGTGACGCATCGGCGGCTAATAACGACGGACTTTGCCGCTCCTCTTGAACCATCTTCAATAAGTGACCGGCGAAGTCGTCTGAAGGCATCCCCAGGTTGATCTCAATGCTGAGGTCACCGCCAGACCAAGATGAGTTGCTTGAAACCACCTCATCTCCATCGTCATCGACTTCAACCGTCTGAATGGCCTTTTCGACGATTTGAATGGAGAAACAATCTTTGATCAGCTGACCGTTGTGTTCCTGCTTCAGTAGATCTGCCAAGGCTTCGGGGGTTTTTACTTCTTTGCCAAGCTTGGCCTCAAAGATGGCAACGATGCCAAGCTCCGGGGAACGTTTTAGCTTTTCATCTTCACGAAGCGCTTTACTTGAGGTGCTGCCTCGAAAATCGACGGCAACTACTTTGAGCGACTTCATTTTTGGCTCTTTGGCAAATGCATAGGCGCTAGCCTCTGAGGAGTCCTTAAATTGAACGCCTTGTACCTCGTCTGGCAAATTGTCTTGATCGATGCTCATTGAAAAAGAGAGCCCCATTCGCACTTGGTACTTGCTCTCAAACCATTTATCCAAGAGCCTGCAAGCTTCTGCATAGTGAGCGGTTGAAACGTCGTTTTTTGACTTAATCCATTCCGCCTGTGCCTTTTTGAATGCAACAGGCAGGTGTGCTCCGTGCTCTTCTTCGTCATATCGCAAATCTGTGCAATAAACACCCAGGGTCACGGTGGTTGATGAAGATGACTTAGTGCTTTTAGCAGTTGATTTCTTAGTTTCCTCAGGGTCACCTCCCTCAGCAGCCGCTGCAGCAGCGCGTTGGCGCTTTATAGCGGCGGAAATCAACTTGGCAGCTGCCTCATGTCCGTTATGTTTTGCGGCGTCTAACGGAGCAGGTACACCTTCAACTTTTGCCATCACATTCGCACCCTTGTCGATCAGGACGCGAACTAAATCGGTGTACCCGCTCATGGCGGCAACAAACAATGGGAACAATGGCGTATCGGTCGTGCGAACAATGACATCTGGGTTGGCACCGTTGCTTAGAAGAACCTTGGCAACCTCTGCCTGGTTTTTCATAACCGCGCGCATCAAAGGAGTGCAACCCTCGGCATCCGCGCCATCTACCGCTGCGCCTTGCTGAATGAGCGCAGCAGCCGCTTTGGCGTTACCAGTGATGCCGCAGTTATGCAGTGCCGTTCTCTTATCTGCATTTAGCGCAGTGACATTACCGCCCGCCTTGCACAGCAGATCGATCGTCTTCTTATCGCCACCTATGGCCGCCGTGTGCAGGGGTGTTGCACCACTTGGAATTTGCTTTGTCGCCGATGCACCACGGCGCAGCAGGGCTTCAAGACATCCATTGGCTCCCGTTGCGCAGGCTATGTGGAGCGGTGTCACACCAGCGTTGTCGCCTTTCATCGGTCCGAGGTCAACTTGTGCACCAGCGTCAAGAAGCTGATTGACAAGCGCCAAAGCCTCATCGCCACGGGATACCGCCAGGTACAGGGGCGAATTGCCGTTCTTGTCCTCAATGTTCAAGTTGGGTCGTTGCTGCAGTAGAAATTCGGCTGCAGCCCATTGGCTCTTGTCGATGGCGGCAAGAAGCGGCGTATCGCCGGACTCGGGCTCGGGAGCATTGATGTCGACACCCTTGGATAAGAGTTGCTTTACTTTTTCAATATTTCCCGTTCGAGCTGCCGCAATCATTTCGGCCACTCGCTTTTTTTCACCGCCAAAAAGTCCGAAGAACATGTGCTATTCCTAATATTATTTTTTTGACAGGTGCTGATAAGTCAGCTTCAACACCCTTGTAGCCTGATCAATTGACATCTGTATGACGTCTGTCGTCTCACATTTGAGCCACGAGTTGAGCGGCCAGCTTCTATCGCACTCAAAGCGGTCATTTTCCGACGAGGTGCAGACAAAAATCGAGTGCATTTTTTTGTTGCTCACCGGTGGTGCCTTCCAAAGACCGCATTGGTGAGCCCAACGCCAAACGCCAACGCGCCAATGGTCCCGAGAATTCCTGGCCCGTTGTTTATTGGGCCATCACGTGGGGGCTGTGTGGGGGCTGCTTCAATGGACGGCTCAGACTTCTGCCTCAGCCTTTTCGCCAGCGCATCCAACTTGGCCATCTCTGGTGGACTGGTCATGTTCAAGGCAATCGTCAACATGACGTTGGATGTCACTGGGATCGCTTGCTTGTCTAGCGCAGCGATGGGATTGTTTATGGCGTGAACGAGATCGTCCAACCAGTCACAAATCACCCTGACATGATGGCGATACACACCAAGAAGCAAAGAGCGAGCCTCCCTTGAATCTGTGTCCACCGCATGAGCCGCCTTGGCCGCTTGGTAGCCCTCCACAAACTCAGACAGCACTTGCTCGAGTCTTCCAGCAGCGCGATTGGCCTCTGCCAGCCCCGCAGCTTCGTTGCGGATTACATCCTTCATCAACCCCTCAATTCGGGGCGAAAAATGGGTTAGTGCACTGGCGATCACGCCCATATGACTTGAAAGGTCGGCAATCGCCTCAAACTCCAAGCCAGATGATCGGACCTTGCGGGTCATCTCTAGTCGGACGGTTTTAATGACCGGCGGAAGTGCTTCACCGAGACAAATGACCTGTGATGGCAACTCACAGACCACATCGTTGGGGTTTTGCACTATGGAGGCCATGGTCAGTCGAAAGTGAGGTAATGTTGAAAAGTCAGACGTCTCTGATCTGCTTTCTTATTACTCCGCTTACCAAGCGCATGGTCAACAAGGCACATTTCGCACCCACATGAGGGGCAAAAATTGTAAAAGTTGATCATTGCTGTAAGCATGATTTGCAGCATATCACGGCAAGCGACAGATCATGTCGTTTAATGACTGAATGCCATTAAACTCCTCGACTCGGAAGCCGGAAATTGATAAGCGACACATTCTGTCGCTTGATACAGCAACGTAGGAACAGTGATGAACGATACCTTGATGCGGCAATGGGCGATGCTCCGGGCGATCCCAAGACATCCCCAGCGAGTTGATGCACAAACCATCCATGCCCGACTAGATGACCTCGGGATCAGCGTCTCGCTCAGAACGGTACAAAGAGACCTGAATACCCTAGCAACCACCTTTCCGTTGGACTTTGATGAGTCCAAGCCACAAGGCTGGTGCTGGAGGCAAGGCGCAGGCCAGCTAGAAATCCCCAGCATGGATGCCCATGCCGCGCTGACTTTCAACCTGGTAGAGCAATACATGCAGAACCTGCTCCCACGCTCCACACTGGGACACATGGCGCCGTGGTTCGACGCAGCTCAAGGCGTAGCAGCGTCTCAGGCGTCTACGGTGACAAAGTGGCAGGACAAATTACGCGTGATCCCCCACTCATTTAATCGAATCCCCACCCAAATCGACCCTGAGATTCAGGCCACCATTTACAACGGTCTGCTGCTTGAACGACAACTGGAAGTCACCTACCGAGCGCTCTCCAACGGAAAAGAAGCGAAAACCTATCCCTTGCACCCACTCGGGCTGGTGGTCATGGAGCAAGTGGTCTACCTTGTGTGTACCGTCAAAGATTATCAAGACGCTCGCTTTCTCGCAGTGCATCGAATCGATGCGGCCCGGCTGCTGGATCAAGACGCCATACGGCCAAAGCAATTCGACATTGATGAGTTCATTTCTCGTGAATTCGGCATCCGCCTCGGCAGCCAGCCCCTTGAACTGGTGATGCGGGTACGTGGAATTTTGGGCAAGTATTTAGCCGAGACGCCCGTTGCGCACGATCAAACCATGACGACTCTTGATAGTGAATGGACGCAGGTTAATGCGACCGTCCCAGACACCGTTCAGCTCAGGATGTGGCTTCGCTCAATGGGCACCGATGCTGTCGTTGACGCTCCACTCAGCCTAAAAGAACAACTGAAGGCGGAGTATCTTGAACTTCAGCGCCTCTATTCAACCGGATCAAGTCCGGAAATTTGATCAACCTGTCCGGCTACCTCAGCAATACCAATTGTGGGATCGCATCTGGTCCGCACCAAACAATCGCGTTTTGTTCAAACCTCTTGCCAAGAGATCTGGCTGCCTCCAAGGACAGCCCAAATATCAGAAAGCTCGGCTCACCTGGCCAGTCACCGACCGGATGTTTGCCCTCCCCAGGTATGAAACTCAGGCTCCTGAAACGCAGCTCGTGTGCCAACTGGTCCTGCAACTGGGCGTTTTCAGATTCGCCCAACAGCTGACCCAGTGGATTGCACGCCGTGACAAAGGCGCAAGTGTCGCTGCGGTAGGCTTTGAATAAACCAAATAGGCCGTCGTTTGGCTCCGCAATGCGCAGGGTCAGTGGCGTATCGGAATCAACGCGAAATTCCGTCTCCCGGTATGCCTGGATCGTTTCCGGCGAAATTAATGATTCACTGACCAAGACAATTCACCCCAAAATCTAATAGTCACCACGAATCATCATCGTGACCGAACCTTTTTTGAGCATTTGAAGCCCCTGCTCCTGAATTCGGCCACTCATCACGCTCGTTGAAAACGGCCCCAATTCCGGTTGCGGTGCTTCCCATTCGGGTGCTGCCGTCGGTGCTGAAGCTGCCCATCTGGGTGAACATAGACCCATCCGACCCAACAGTAGTCGACCCCATCCTTGTGTACGTCGTGCCGTCAGATGAAACGCTGGTGGTATCAGAGATCTTCTGCAGGGTCTCGCCCTTGTCGGAAACGGCGAATCGACCCAAAATTTGCCAAAAAGACATGGTCATCTCCTTAAAGTGATGATTCCGGGCCAAGCGACCGGTGAGCTAATCAGCCCGTTATAAAAATTCTATCATCAACGAGTTTGAGCTGCATCAAAATGATTAAGCGCAGTGGCTGAATATGCTAGAGTTGACCCTACACCAACGGGATGGAGATAAATACGTGGTCAACAGAATAGTGGCGGCGGCACTCGACGACCTGACGCAGACGCAAAGAGAGCGACTTTTCTACATCGAAATCAAAGCTTTCTTCTGTGGTGACCTGACGCGCGCAGACATCGAGCGACGCTTTGGGGTCAAACCTGCCGCCTCTGCACGCGACTTGAGCACCTACCGCCGCCTAGCCCCACAAAACCTTTTCTACGACGCGGGTCAGCGCAAGTACGCGACAACAGACCGCTTCGCGCCCTTGTTCGAGCATTCCGCCGAACGTGTGCTGACCTGGTTCCGAGCGGGCTTTGGCGACAACATGGATCAAAAGCTTAAGCGCACCGTCCCGTGCGAAAGCGCCAGCGACTTGGTCAAGCCTGACATTGACACCTTGGCCACGCTAACCCGCGCCATTGCCGGGCGACGTCAAGTCAAGGTTAACTACCTGTCACTGACCTCTGGAGCCTCGACGAAGACCCTTTGTCCGCTGGCGCTGGCTGATACTGGTCTACGTTGGCATTTGCGTGCCTATGACCGCGAGCGTGGTCGCTTTGCCGACTTTGCGTTAACGAGAATCGTCAAGGCAAAGGCCATCGACCAACCCATTCTCGTAGAAGAACAAATTGAATCAGATGTCCAATGGGCACGCATCGTCCACATTGAATTGATTCCTCATCCCGGCATCGCCCATCCCCAAGCGATCGAGGCGGACTTCATGATGAAAAACGGTGTGCTTGCGCTCGATATGCGGGCACCGTTGGTCGGATACGCTCTTCGTCGCTGGTCCGTGGATTGTTCCCCGGCACATCAGCTTGACCCTAAGCAGCACCACCTGTGGCTCAGTAATCAACAAACCCTTTATGGCGTAGAGAGCGCAGCAATTGCCCCCGGGTACGAGATCAAGGGGGGTGGCAATGGGGATTTATAACGCGGAGATTTCCGCTGGCTCATTGATGCTTCCTGAAAGTCGCCGGATTGCAAAGCTACTTTTGGCCAGCCCAACTGCGGATCAATGGGATCACGCCATAGAGGTCGAAAACATCCTGCAAAAAAAGCCAGCCACCGCACGAAGACAGGCACGGTTGATGCGCAATCGACTGGAAACGCTTGATCAAGATGGATGGCAATCGATCGTCGAAGGCGACACCGAAGTTGCAAGCCAAATATTGCTTGCCGCCTCTATCCGTCACAGCCAGCTTTTGAGTGATTTCCTGCGAGATGTCTACATGGTGGACCTGCAAAAACTCGA
>JARXAU010000041.1 GCA_029865675.1 Rhodoferax sp. | reverse complement strand
CAGCGAGGCCACGTTTGGCATTGACGACGATGGCGTGATGTACTTCAACGCCGACAGCCTGAACAGCGACACGCCCCTGCGCTTCTCGGGCAGCGCCGATGTGGGGGCCACCGTGGATTTGTACATCGCTGACACCTTGGTCGCTACCGTCACTGCCGAGGATGGCAGCTGGTTTTTTGACTGGGACGGCTTGGTGGACGGCAGCATGCCAGACGACGACAGCTACACAGCAGCGGTGGTGGTCACCGACTTGGCAGGTAACGTGAGCGACTCGCTGCCCGGTGCAGACGGGGATATGGCCTTTGTGATCGATAACGAGGCACCGGACGCCAGTGACATAACGGCTGCGCTGGACGATGGCCTACAAACCGGAACAGACCCCAGCACGGATGAGGTCTACACCAACTTGGCCGACGTCACGGTTGTGGGCACTGCCGGGGCGCTTGCCCTGCTGCTTGTCACGGTTGACGGGCAAGACTATGAAGTAAGCGCGGACGACTCGGGCAGCTGGAGCCTTGATCTCACAGGCCTGGCCGACAACAGCTACACGGTAACTGTCACCACCAAAGACCTGGCTGGCAACGCCAGCGAAGCGGTCGATACCCTGGTCTTTACGGTGGACACCGTTCCCGAGTATTTCAGCGGCTCTGCAGACGCGGGCTACGCCCCGGTAATAGGCAGCCACATTGCCATGGTGGTGGGCACGGACGAAAACGTAGACCTCAATCCCTTTGATGACCTGGCAGACCACGTCGCACCCAGCACCGGCTACGACTATGCCGACTATGTGGAAGACTATTCAGGAACCCTGCCCGAGGGGCTCACCCTGGAGGAGGACGGCCGTATCACTGGCACACCCACAGATGCGGGACAAACCTGGCTGGCGGTCCACAGCTTTGACTTTGCAGGCAATGAGTCCATCACCTACGTGCAGTTGGTGGTGACCAGCACGGCCAGTGAACCCAGCACGAGCACCGTTTCTGCCAGCGGCGCTACCGCCAAGCAATACACCGCCAGCGATGAAGCCAACACCATCAACATCACTGCCAGCGCGGGCGTAGTGGTGTTTGCAGGGCTGGGCGCTGACACCATCAATATCGGTAACAGCTCCAGCATTGGCAGCGGCGATGTGCCCTTTGCCCGCATAGACGGCGGAGATGACGATGGCGGGGGTGAGATTGACACCTTGAGCTTTCTCTACAAGGGCGAGAGCATTGATCTCTCCAGCTTCAACAACGCTGACGGCTCAGGCGGTGTGATCCAGCATGTGGAGCAGCTGAAATTTGCGGGGGGCAATGGCACCGAGTCCAGCGTCACCCTCACTGCGGCTGACGTCTTCCACTTGCAAAGCGACGCCACCGATACCGACGGTCGCGCACTGCTGGTCCTCACCGCCGTATCGGCCTCTAGCAACCAGTTTGTGACTGCCTACCTAAGCACCGACGACTTCACCCAAGTCGGTAACAACAAGGCCTACAACAGCGCCGGTGACTCGGTTACCGGCAGCAGCAACGCCAACTACAACAAGTTCCACGGCAGCTACACCGACCACACGGGCACGCACGATTTGGCGGTGCTGGTGCAGGGCTATTTCGTACTGGGATGAACAGCGTGTCGCGCAAACCATTCTTTGGCCAACTTTGCACTCTTGCAGCAATAAGCGCCGTGTGGGCCTGCGCTGCGCTGCCCGTCGCGGCCCAGACAGAGCTAGAAGGCAGCGTGCGCGAAGAGTCTCTCGACAGCAGCAGACCGCGCGGTGTGGATGGCGTGGAATACGGCGGCGTGGTCACCCGCGCCATAGTGTCTAGCCTGGGAGAGCTCTTTTACCGCCGCTTTGCCGAGGCCTGGAGCACCCAAAAAGACACTGCCAACTTCGTGCTCACGGTGCGTGAAAGCAACTCGCGCAGAGGTAACACCGAGGTGTTGGTGGTTTACCTGGACGACGTGCTTTTTCGCGCCTTTTTGCCGCGCAACCAGCAGGCGGTGATTAGCCTGTCCGAGGCCGCCGCCGATGTGGTGTACCAAAAAATTGTAGAAATTGGTTTGCAAGAGTTGCTCAATGACAACCCCGACATGGCCCGATTGGCCCTGTGAATTAGCCCCTTACCCCGCAGCCTTTACCCCGCATTGCCCATGAAGCCTTTGTTTAACGCCCTGAAGTCCCCCGCGCCCCTTCAGTCCCTGCAATCCGTATTTGCTGTGTGCCTGGTCGCCACCGCCTGCGTGTGCCCCTTGGGAGCCGCCTTCGCTGGCGACCTCGTTTTCTCCTTTACCAACCCCACCTTTGGTGGCAACCCAGGCAACGCCGCCGGCTTGCTTGCGATGGCCAACGCACAAAACACAACCAAGGCGCCGGACACACCGGCGGTCAGTGCCCTGGAGAAATTAACCGCCTCCTTGCAAGCAGCCATGATTTCCAAACTGCAGTCATCGGTCAGCGGCTATGTGTTTGACACCAAGGGCAGCTTGGTGAGCGGCACCCAATACACCGCTGGCGACTTTCAGGTCACCATCATCGTGAACCCGGACAAATCGGTCACGCTGCAAACCCTGGAAATTTCTACCGGTAACTCGACCGACATCAATCTCGGTAACGTGACGGTTCCCCAATGAAGTCCTCTCGCCAGCTTGGGCCATGGTTCGCCGCAACCCTGCTGCTGCTCAGCGGCTGCGGTGCGCTGGTACCGGTGGACGGCATCAAGTCCTCGCTTGCCATGGGCAATGCCAAGCTCACCCCGGTCAGCCGCAGCACACGCGACCTGACGCAACTGCCCAAGCCCGACGCGCGGGTACCGGTCGCGGTGTATGCCTTTCGCGACCAGACAGGACAGTTCAAGGGCCAGCCCGACTCCAACCTCTCTAACGCGGTGACCCAAGGCGCGGCCACGCTGTTGGTGAAAGCCTTGCTTGACTCAGGCTGGTACATGCCGATGGAGCGCGAAGGTTTTCAAAACCTTTTGACCGAGCGCCGCGTCGCCCGCGCCATTGAGGTGCCGGCCGACAAGGGCAAGCCTGGCTCCAGCTACCCCGCGCTGATCCCCGCCAACTATATTTTTGAGGGCGGCATCACCGGCTACGAGACCAATGTGCGCACCGGCGGCGCCGGTGCCAACTACCTGGGCATAGGCGGAGAGACCAAATACCGGGTGGACCAAGTGACCGTGAACCTGCGCAGTGTGGACGTGCGTACCGGCCAAATTGCCAATAGCGTGTCGGTGACCAAGACCTTGTTCTCGCATGAGGTCTCGTCCAGCGTGTTCCAGTACGTGGCCTATAAAACCCTGCTTCAACTGGAGGGCGGCTTTTCTAGCAACGAACCCAGCCAGCTCGCGGTGAAAGAGGCGCTCGAAACTGCGGTGATTCACCTCACCATCCAGGGCATTCGCGACAAGCAATGGAACCTGCGCAACCCGCAGGACTGGAATTCACCCATCGTCCAAAGCTATTTGCGCGACTATGACTCGCAGGCCAACCTGACCGAGCAAGACCCCAGCACCCCCATCCCGCTGAACCCAGTGGTGCCGGCGGCTCCCGCCCCAGCCGTCGCACCGGCGCCCAGCGCAGTGGCGCTGCCGCAAGAAAAGCCGCAAGAAATCACCCTCACCCGACGCGACCCCGAACAAGACAAAGCGGCAGACGCAGCCGCCCCTCCCGAAAACGCGCCTGGTGTGATCTCGCCCAAGGCCCCGCCTGGCTTTGCCGAAGGCTTCGCCGCCGCCCAACGGGGCGACTACCTAGACGCACTGGTTTACTGGCAACCGCTGGCCAGCCTGGGCTACGCCCCGGCGCAGCACAACGTGGCGCTGATGTACCAGCGCGGCCTGGGCGTGCCGGCCAAACCAGAGTTGGCCGTGTCGTGGTTCACCAAAGCTGCCGACGGTGGCTATGTGCAGTCCATGAACCAGTTGGCCGCCTGGTTTGAAACGGGCGGCTACGGCATGCAGCCCGACGCTGCACGCTCCGTGCAGTGGTACCGCAAATCAGCCGCCACCGGTGACCGCTGGGCCAGAGACCAGCTCAGCCGCCCGCGCTGAAGGTTCTGGGAAGCACCCCCGCCCCTGGTCTGGGGCGTTCACCAGTGCGTGAGTAAGCGCATCCACTGTGCAGGCTGCAGGCTGCAGGCTAGCGCTGGGCCAAGCCTTCTTCGAACAGCCACTCGCGGTAGTAACGCTTGTCGGCAAAGTCGGCGTACTTGGCAGCAAAGTTCGTGCGCACCGCCTGCAAATCAGACAGGCTGTAAAACCCATCAATGCCCGGGGCCGTGTCAGACAGCAGTTCGCCCCAGCGCGCCTGCCCCGTCATCGGGTCCAGCGGCACGCGGCGCAGGTGGCGCACCGTCAATTTAGGAAAGCGCGGGTCGCGCAGCAAGTCTTCCATGCGCTGGGGGCGTGGGTTTTGGCCCTGCGGAGTGGCCAAGGAATAGGTGTAGAGGGCATTTGCCAGGTCGCTACCGGCCTCTAGCAAGGCGTCTTCTGCCCCATGGCGCTGCACCACCACTCCGGTGCGCAGCAAGCCGGCACTCAAAGTGGCGGTCACCGCCACCAGGATCAACAAGCCGATGTAGGTATAGCCCCTCTGCGCCTGCGGCCTCATTACAAAGCCCCGTAGGCCACGCCCCGGTGGTTGGTGCCGGGGGCGCTGCTGCGCAGGTTGTACACCTTGCCCTTGGTGCCCTCTTTGGGGGGCTCCAGCACCCAGGCCACACTGCTGGCGCGCACCGGGTCAAAAGGCAGGGTCTGGAGGTAGTTTTTTTCCACCAGCTCCTCCAAAGAGTCGGGGTAGCGGCCGGTGTCGCCGTAAAACTGGTCCAGCACCTCGCGCGCAGTGCGCAGGTTGTCTACCAACACCGCGTCGCGCGCGGCGTCGATGCTCTGAAAATAGCGCGGCACGGCCAAGGTCAACAGCAAAGACACAATGGACAGCACCACCAGCAACTCAATCAGGGTAAAGCCTTTTCCCAGGCGGGTTGTGCGCAATGTGTTCATGGCTTGGCTCGGTGACCCATCTACCAAGTGCTGTAGGCCGCGCCGTTCAGGCCTATTTTGTGGGAGCGGGAACGCACGTCGTACACGTCCTCGCCTTCTTGGGGGTCTGCGGCCTCGCTGCTGTAGCTGCGCAGGGCCCAGGTGGCGGCTGGCGGCAGTTCGGCGCGCGGCTCCATGGGGTCGCGCGGCAGGCTACGCAGCAGGTAGAGCCGGCCTTTGCGTTCTTTGTCCTTGAAGGGCACGCCCTCCACCAACACTTCCAGGTTGGGCGGATAGCCCGAGGCCTCGGGTGCCAGCTCAATGTCTCCATCGTCGGCCGCCACCTTATAGGCGTCCAGGGCAGCGCGTATCTCGCGCAGGGCATGGCGCAAATCTGCCTCTCGCGCGCGCTGGCGACTCACTTCAAGCACTGGCAGCGACAGGGTGGCTAAGACCGCGATGATGGCCACGGTCACCATCAGCTCGATCAGGGTAAAGCCACGCTGCGCCACCATGGGGGAAAAACTTAAGGTTTGTCGGCAACAGCCGGTGCATTGGCCACCGGTGCTGCCAAGGATGCAGGTGCCACTGGCGTTGCAGGGACAGACGGCGATGCGGAGGCATCTGCTGCCGCCGGTGCCGCAGCCGCAGCCAGACCACCACTGGAACCACCCAAGCCACCACCACCCAAGGCCCGGCTCTCCGTACCGCTGCGAAACTCGCTAAAGCGCCCTTCCGGCCGCTGGCTGTTGCGCACTATGCGCGGGGTGATGGACAGCACAATCTCGGAGCGTTTGTCCGAGTCGGCGCTGGAGCCAAAGATTCTTTTCAGCCCCGGCAGCTCACCCAAACCCGGCACCTTGTCCGCCGTCTTGCGGTCTTCGTTGTTGATCAGCCCGGCCAGCACCTGGTTTTCGCCGTCGTGCAGGCGCAGCACGGTGGTGGCGTTGCGCGTGCCGATGGTGTAGTAGGTGGAACCCAGCGCGGTTTTCTGGGGATTCAATGCGTTGCTCACTTCAAGTCCGAGCTTGATGGTGACATCGTTGCCCCGGTAAATCACAGGCTCTACCTCGAGCTTCAGACCCACGTCCATATAAGTCACAGTTTCCGAGGACCCACCCTGGGGTGTGACGACGGTGGTGAGCACCGGTATCTTGTCGCCAATCATGATTTTGGCTTTTTCGCGGTTCAGCACGCGGATGCGTGGGTTGGCCAGGAGGTTGACGTCGGTATCTGTTTTTTGCGCATTAAGCTGCAAGCCGCCCAAAGCTGCGCCGGTGGAACTGGCATTGAGGTTTTGCAAATCGGCCAGCGTAAGCCCTACGCCGCCGTCGGTGGCCAAGGGATTCAAGCTCAGCGAGGTGGGCCATTTAACACCCAGGGTTTCCAAACGGTCACGCGCGACTTCGAGTACCTCCAACTCCAGCATCACTTCCGCCTCGGGCACGTCGTAGGTAGCCACTAGGCGCTCCAGCATGTCCAGCATCTCGGGCGTGTCGCGGGCGATCAAGACGTTGAGCTTGTCGTCCACCACCACATCGCGGCCTTTGAACAGGGTTTTGATGGCAGCCCCCACTGCCTTGGCTTCGCTGAACATCAGCGGGAAGATGCGTACGCTGAGCTCTTGGTAGTCTTTGAGCTTGGCCGGGGTGTTGGGAAACACGATGATGGTGTTGGCGTTAACCACCTGTTTTTCCAGCTGGTTGCTCACCAAGATCAGATTGAGCGCTTCTTCTATGGTGGTGTCGCGCACCAACAAGCTGGTTTTGAGTTCAGGCTTGATGTCTTTGTCGAGCACAAAGTTCAAGCCGCTGCCGCGCGCCACACTCTCCAAAATTTGCCGTACCGAGGCCTCTCGAAACTCCAGCGAGATCGGTTGCCGAAAGGCCTTGCCCAGCACGCTGCTGCGGTTGGCAGCCAGAGCGATTTTTTCCAGCGCCACAGTGTGCAGGGCTTGAGCGTCGAGGTTGCGGGCGTCGTCGCGCAAGGCGGCTTGGGCATGGCTGCGCACCGATTCCCAGTCTTTTGCCTGCGCCGCCTGCTGTCCTAGCTCTAAGACCTGGGCCACACGCTCCTGCTGGCGCACGCGCTGCAAGGCCTGGCGCGCGAGGTCGTCATCGGCATACAGTGCCAGCACCCGCTCTAAGAGGCCGGCAGCCGCCGCCCAGTCTTTGCGCTGGATGCGCGCTTGCGCTTGGGCCATCCAGGTCTGCGCCGCCAGCCGCTTGCCGGTCAACAAGGCGGTTTTGTATTCGAGCTTGTCCGGCTCGCGTTGCGCTAGGGCCTCTAGCGCCGCCAGGCCTGCGGCGGTTTGGCCTTGCTCCATCAGGCTGCGGCCCTCTTGGGTGGGCGACGGCAGGGCGCAACCGGCACCCAGCAGTGCCACGGCCAGCGCAACACCGGCACCGGTACGAACACAGGCCAAGGGCAGCGGCGTGCACAAGGGCCGGGGCAAAGGGTAAGGGCGTGGGCTCACTAGGGCGCTCCAATATCGAGGGTTTGGCGCTCATTGAGCGGCAGGTAGGTAAATACGATCAGAGGGGGCGCGATGGACTCCACGCGGTACTTGCCGTCTATCACGGCAGCCGCACGCGCCACCCGCGTGTCTTCGCCCAAGGCCAGATACACCTGCCACGCGCCCGCCTGCAACTGCTTTCCCAAAACGGAAAAGGGCAGCGGCGGTGCGCGCGGCGGCGCCGGTGGCGGTGGTGGTGGCGGCAGTGGGGCCCAAGACCGCGCGCCAAAAGCCGGGGCGCCGGGGTGCTCTGCGTCGGGCTTCGGGCCGCGAGGGCGTTCGGCCAGTGCCAGCACGGTCGCCGGGGCGGGGGGCGCTGGTTTTGCATTTTTCGGTCCTGGGGGGGCACCGGTTTCCCTCACGGCATCTCGCGCAGGCGCAGCAGCGCTGGGGCTGGCAGCCGTGGCGCGGGTGGGCGCCAGCAGGTCTGCATCGCTGCTGGGCGTTTTGTCGGCAAAAAATGCCAACCAGCCTGACACCAGCAGCGCAACCAAACCAACAACTTGGCGAACCGTCATGGCGTCACTCCACCAGCGGGTTTGGGGGCTTGGTAGAGCGTCCAACGCAAGGCCACTTCCAGCGCGTCGGTGCCAGCGGCGTCGCGCTTGAAGGCCGCACCGTCCAGTGCCAAGCTGGGCAGGGTGTACAAGGCCTCTTGCACAAAGCCACGCACCGCCGGGTAAGCCCCGGCCACCGGCAGCTGCATGCGGTAGCTGCACCAGGTGCCACTGTCGTCACAAGCCTGCTTGTACTGGCCTTGCGGCAGCTCCAGCTCCCAGCGCTTGGCCAGGGCAAACAGGGTTTTTTGCGCGTCCTCGGGCAGCGGTGCCTGCGCCAACAGGGCCTTGAACTGCGCCGCGTTGCGTTGGCTGCTTTCGCTCTGCGACAGGGGCTGCGCCAGGCCTGCCGCGCGACGGTCCTGTGCCGCTTGGGCCCGCTGCGCCTGGGCGTTTTGTGCCGTTTGCAGGGCCTGTTGGTCTTCTGCGCGCGCGGCGTACTGCGGCACCAGCACCAGGGCGGCCAGCGCGGGCACGGCCAGCCACAGGGCTACGGCCAGCCACAACAAGGGGCTGGCGCGGCCGGCACGCAGCAAGGCGTCTTGCAGCACCAGGCGCAAGCCCATGGGGGGGTGGGGTAGACGGCTCATGGGCCGGCCTGCGCCCAGCGCAGGGTCACTTCAAAGCGCAGGGGCTGGTTGGGGTCCTGCGCGTTCACTTGGTGAGAGATCAAGACCGCCGACTCAAAAAACGGCTCGGCCCGTAACTGCCGCATAAAGCCCAGCATCTGGGCGCTGCTCTTGGACTCGGCCAGCAGGCGCAAACCCTGCGTTGCGCCGACGCTTGGGTCCACCACAGCCGCGTCGGGGCGCATTTCCAAAATGGCCACCTGCACGCCCGGCGCGTTGGACACCCGCTCCAGCGCGTCCCACAGCGCAGACCAAGGGCGGTTGAGCGCGAGCAGCGCTTGGTTCATGGCTTGGGTCTGCGCTGCGTCCGGGGCCTGTGCGCCTTTGGTGCTTTGGGCCGTGCGCTCCGGCAGGGCCTGCGCGGCAAGCGCTTGGGCGCGTGGCATAGCCGCTTGCAACTGCAGCCGCTCCGTATGCAGCGCCATAGCCCACCACAGACCTGCAGCCAGCACCAGCGCAGGCACCAGCAGCGCCACACGCAAAACCACACCCGCGCGTGCCCACCAATAGCGGGCGCTGCGGGGCGCAAAGTCCAGTTCCAGGCGGTTCATGGCTGCAGACCCCACAAGCCCAAGGCGTCGCCCACCGACCCCAGATAGGCGGCGGAGGGTCCGCGCCGCGCGCCAAGCGCCGCAGGCACCGGGTTCCGCCACGGCGCGGGAACCGCGCCACACAGAACCAGCGCGCTCGGTGCTGCCACACCCAGGCGCAGGCCTTCTCGCTTTGCCGCATCCAAAGGCCAGCGGGGCTCTTGGGCGTGCGCCGCCGCAAAGTCCAGCCGCCGCACGTGCGCTACATGGCGTTTGGGTGCCACACACAAGGTCAGCACACCGGCACTGCAGATACCCAGCCATTGACCCGGTGCCAATGCGCCATGCCAGTGGTTCCACACGGCAGCAAACAGAGGCTGCACCGACACCAAGTGCAAGCGGTGGCGTTGGCACTGATCGCGCAGCAGGTCCAGCACGCCACTGCGCAGCGCACTGGCCATAAATGGGCCGCCCACCCGCGGCTCGCTGGCGCACTCCCATCCGCTGGCTGCGTCGGTGACCGCGCGCAAGCGCAGCGCGGTAGCCGCCTGCAAGTCGGCCAAGGTGGCGCCCTTGGCCGGCGGCTGCACGCTGGCGCTGGGGGCCCACACGTCGGCCACCAGCACCTCTAGCGCGCTGCCTGCTACCGCGTGGCGCAGCAGAAGGGCGTCCAGCGTGGGTGGGAGATGGGCAGCGCGCTGCGCCTCGCCCGTCTGCGCGGGCCACACCAGCGACTCCAGCAGCTCAAAGCGCGGGCGCCACAGGCCGCTGCGCAGCGCCAACTGCGCACCGTGCGGCCCCAGGCTCAGGGCAAAGCGCAGGCCTATTGCGCTAGGCATTGAGCGTTACCCGGTTCACTTCGGCCAACGTGGTCTCGCCTCGGCGAGCCAAGGCCATGGCCGCGTCGCGCAAACTGCGCGTGCCTTGGCGGTGCGCGGTTTCTTTGATTTTGCGGATCGGCGCTTTTTCAATAATCAGCTCGCGCAGCTCGTCATTGAGCAGCAAAATTTCGGCTATCGCGCGCCGGCCTTTGTAGCCGGTGCCCCGGCAGTCGCCGCAGCCACGGCCCGCTTTCCAGATGGCGGAGCTGTCGCCAGGCGCCAAACCGGCGCTCTCGCATTCCTGGGCGCTGGGGCTGTGCGCCACGCTGCAGTGCGGGCAGTTGACGCGCAGCAGGCGCTGGGCCCAAATGCCGTTGAGCGCCGACACAAAAGAATAGGGGTCAATGCCCATGTGCACAAAGCGCCCCAGCACATCAAACACATTGTTGGCATGCACCGTGGTCAGCACCAGGTGGCCGGTAAGCGCCGACTGCACCGCAATCTCGGCAGTCTCGTTGTCGCGGATCTCGCCGACCATGATTTTGTCCGGGTCGTGGCGCAGGATGGAGCGCAGACCTTTGGCAAAGGTCAGGCCTTTTTTCTCATTGACGGGGATTTGCAGCACGCCAGGCAGCTGATATTCCACCGGGTCTTCGATGGTGATGATTTTGCTGCGCCCGTCGTGGATTTCAGTCAGCGCGCCGTACAGCGTGGTGGTTTTTCCCGAGCCGGTGGGGCCAGTGACCAGTAGCATGCCGTAGGGCTCTTGGGCCAAGCGGCGCAGCACGGCCAGCGAAGCCTGGTCAAAGCCCAAGGCGTCCAAGGACAGCGAACCATAGGTCTCAATCATGGCGCGCTTGTCGAGCACGCGGATGACGGCGTCTTCGCCGTGGATGCTGGGCATGATGGACAGGCGCAGGTCAATATCGCGGTCGGCGTCAGACACCATAAAGCTGCCGTCTTGCGGCACACGGCGCTCCGAGATATCGAGCTCGGCCACCACCTTCAGGCGCGAAATCACGTATTCGGCCAGCTCCACGCCCTGCACCGTGAGCGCATGGTCGAGCACGCCGTCAATTCGGAACTTCACACTCAGCCCCGAAGCGGTGGATTCGATATGAATGTCCGAGGCACCGGCCTTGAGGGCGTCGTAAAGAATCGAGTTGACCAGTTTGACCGCCGGGCTGGCCGACTCGCCCACCGCAGAGAGCGACAGGCTGGACGCCGCCCGCTTTTCGCGTTGGGCGTCGGCTGCAGAAGTGTCGTCGGGGTGCTGACCCAGGCCGTCGGTGGCACGCGCGCCCTCTTCCAGCTTGACCAGGTAGGCCGCGATGTCTTCTTGCAAGGCCAGCGCAAAGCCCAGCGGCGCTTGGGCCAAGGATTGCAGCCAGGCCATCAAATCCGCATCAAACGGGTCGGCCACCACCGCCTGTAGCGCGCCAGAGGCGGGCACCTGCACCACCACGCAGTGCCGACGCAGCGCCGTAGCCAGCGGCAGCACGGCCAGGGCGGGGCTGCAAGCAAACAGCTGCGCAGTTTCGACCACCTCCATGTCCAGCAAAGCGCCTACCTGGCGCACCACGGTGCGCGCGTCGCCCGTGCCGGGCGCTGCCAAACCCGTGAGCGCGCTGCTGGCGCTGCGCCCTTGGCTGCGCGCTTGGGCGTAGACCTGGCGCAGCGCGGCGGCGTCGGGCAGGGCGTAAGCACGTTTGACGCTGGCCACTAAAAAGACCCCGCCAAATCAAAAATAGGCATATACAAAAGCACCACGATGACGCCGACCACCAGGCCAATAGCGGTCATTAACAGCGGCTCAAAACTGCGCATAAAGCGGTCGATCCAGCGGGTGATCTCGCCGTCGTAAAACGCGGCCGACTGGCGTAGCATGCCACCGAGGTCGCCCGAGCGCTCGCCCACGGCCAGCATGCGCAGGGAGATGGGTGTAGTCAGGTTTTGCGCGGCAAAGGCCAGCGACACTGGCGCGCCGGTTTGCACCTGGGCGCTGGCCTGGCGCAAGCGCTGCGCCACTGCGGGCGAGACCACCGAGTCCACGGTTTCCATGGCCGAGACCAGCGAAATACCGCCTTCAAGCAACAGGCCCAGCGTCATGTACAGGCGCGAAAGCTCGTACACCCGCACCCGCTCGCCCACACCGGGCAGGCGGGTCAGCAGGCCCATCCAGCCGCCCGCAGCCTGGAACTTCTTGGCCGATGCCGCAAAGCCCAGCAGCACGGCCAGGCCCAAGGCCAACAACACGCCCAGGTGGTCGGTCAGCAGCGCGCTCAAGCCCAGCATTTGCTGGGACAACCAAGGCATTTGACGCCCGGCTCCTTGGTACACCTCGGCAAAGCGTGGCACCACGTAGACCATTAAAAACAGGCTGACCAAGGTGCCCACGCTGATCAAAATCGCCGGGTAAATGGCGGCGCTCACCACCTTGGCCCGCACCGCGTCAATGCGTTGCTGGTAGGTGATAAAACGCTCCAGGGCCTGCGGCAGGCTGCTGGTGCCCTCCGACGCACGCACCAGGCCGATGTAGAGCGGGGGGAAATGGCGCGATTGCTCGGCCATGGCGCTAGACAGGCGCCGCCCGTCGCGCAGGGCCTGCAGCAGCCCCGACAGGATGTGCCGCAAGGCAGGCTGGGTTTCTTTTTCTAGCAGGGCTTCTAGACCCTCCACCAGCCCCAAGCCGGCTTGCAAAAGCGCCAGCAGCTCTTGGCTGAACATGACCAGCGGCAGCGGTGAGCCTCGGCGCGCCAGCGCGCCTTGCAAACGCCCCCAGAGCCCCGTGCCTGGCACATCGGCACCCTCCAAGCGCACCAAGTAAAGCCCGCGCTCTTGCACCTGGGCTTGGGCGTCGGCGCGGTCGCGCGCGTCAAATTCCCACTGCACAACGGCATGATCAGCGGTAAGGGCGCGTGCCTGGTACTTCACGGCAGGCGACCTCAGTTGCTCAGGTCAGCGTCTTCGCCACTGCCCCCGGGCTGGCCGTCTTTGCCCAAGGAGATGATTTGGTAGTCACTGACCGCGCCATCGGCAGACGCGGCGCCGCCCACTTTGTAGACATAGGCGCGGCCCCAAGGGTCCAGCGGCACGTCTTTTTTCAGGTAGGGGCCGTTCCAGCCGTTGGCGTTGTCGGGCTTGACCATGAGGGGGCGCAAGCCCTCTTCTGCCGTCGGGTAGCGGCCCAGGTCAATGCGAAGGGTGTCCATCGCCTTGGACAGGCCTTCTAGCTGCGCCTTGGCCACCGTCACCTCGGATTTGCCTATTTGGGCAAAGTACTTGGGGCCTACGTAAGACGCCAGCATGCCGATGATGACGATCACCACGAGCAGCTCTAACAGGGTGAAGCCTTGGACCCGCCTCGCAACGGATCGATGCGACAAC
>JARXAU010000078.1 GCA_029865675.1 Rhodoferax sp. | reverse complement strand
CTGGCGTTTGGTGGTGATGCCGAAATTCGCACCCTCAAAAGCGCCGAGTGGCAGGGCGGCCACGTGATGCCCACGGGCGACGCGCTGCTCTCAGGCTACTACCTCAATGAATTGCTGCTCACGCTCTTAGCGCGTGACGACCCGCACCCCACGCTGTTTGACGTTTATGCCCGCGTGGTCGAAGTAATCGCCAGCCAGCATGGCGAGGTGCTGCAGGCGGCGCTGCGCAGCTACGAGCTGCTGCTGCTGCGCGAAGTCGGGCTCCTGCCCCAGCTCGATGTGCAAACCATGACCTTGGACGCGCTGAAGGCCGATGGGCGCTATTGCCTGGTGCCCGAAGGCGGCCTGCGTTTGGCCCACGCCGACGACCGGGCCAGTCTGACGGGCGCGCAGTGGACGGATTTGCAGGCTGTGCTGTCGGATAAAGCGCCGTTTACCAGCACGCTGCGGGCGTGTGCGGAGATGAGCGCTGAGCTCAAGCCCCAGTTGCGCGCTCTGCTGCACTACCATTGCGGCACCAAGACGCTGCGCACCCGGCAGATGATGATCGATATTCAGTCCCTTTAACAGGCCCGATTACTGGCCAGCCCGTCCGCCATGAAGCTCCACGCTACCGCTCTTTCTGTCAACCTCAACAAGGTCGCGCTGGTGCGCAACACGCGCCACCTGGGCATCCCCAGCGTCACCCGCGCAGCCACCTTGTGCTTGCAGGCGGGGGCCTCGGGCATCACGGTGCACCCCCGGCCCGATGCGCGCCATATTCGCGCCAGCGACGTGGACGAGCTCGCGCTCCTGATGCAGGCTTGGCCCGATCGCGAATTCAATATTGAGGGCAACCCCTTTCACAACCTGATGGACTGCGTGGGCCAGTTAGTGGCGCGCAAGCTGCCGGTGCACCAAGTGACTTTTGTGCCCGACGGCGAAGGCCAGTTCACCAGCGACCACGGCTGGAATTTCCCCCAAGACGCGCAGCGCCTGCGCCCGCGAATCGCCCAGGCGCGCGCCTGGGGCCTGCGGGTGAGCCTGTTTATGGACGCCGAACCTGCCGCCATGGCCGGTGCGTGCGAGGTGGGAGCGCACCGCGTGGAGCTGTACACCGAGCCTTTTGCGGCCTCCTGGGGTGGCCCACATCAGGCGGCGCAACTCGATCGCTTTGAGCAAGCCGCGCGCGCGGCCTTGCACCTGGGCTTGGGCGTCAATGCGGGCCATGACCTCAACCTGGACAACCTAAGCGCATTTGCACACAAGGTGCCGGGTTTGAGCGAAGTATCGATTGGCCATGCCCTGATTGCCGACGCATTGGAGCTGGGCTACGCCAGCGCGGTAGCCGCTTATTTGCGCTGCCTGCGGCCATGATCTACGGCATAGGCACGGATATTTGCGACATTCGGCGCATTCGCGCCAGCCTAGAGCGCCACGGTGATCGCTTTGCCGAGCGGGTGTTGTCCGAGCGGGAATTGGCCACCTGGCGCGCGCGCAGTGCGCGCTGGCCCGATCGCGGCGTGCGCTACCTGGCCACGCGCTTTAGCGCCAAAGAGGCGTTTAGCAAAGCTGTGGGCTTGGGGATGCGCATGCCCATGACCTGGCGGCTGTGCGAGATCGCCAACCTGGCCAGTGGGGCGCCGGTGGTCGTGCTCCACGGCGGTTTGAAAACATGGTTTGAGGCCCATGGCCTGCAAGCCCAAATCACCCTGAGCGACGAGACCGACTACGCCGTGAGTTTTTGCGTGGTGGAGCGCAGTCCTGCGGCCTGAACCCCAGCCGACTCCGCATTTTTTTCAAACCCGGACTAAGCCATGGCTGTTCACGCGCCCTTGATCATCGACATCGCAGGCACGGCGCTGAACGCCGTTGACCGCCAGCGCCTGCGCCACCCGCTGGTGGGTGGCCTGATTTTGTTTTCGCGCAACTGGGAAAGTCGCGTCCAACTCACCGCGCTGTGCAAAAGCATCAAGCGCGTGCGCGCCGACTTGCTGATTTGCGTGGACCACGAAGGCGGGCGGGTGCAGCGCTTCAAGACCGACGGCTTTACCCACGTGCCGCCCATGCGCGCATTGGGCGAGATGTGGATGAAGGAGCCCAAAGTCGGCCGCATGGCCGGGCCGCTGGACGCCATGCGCGCCGCCACGGCTTGCGGCTATGTGCTGGGTGCCGAATTGCGGGCCTGCGGCGTCGATTTCAGCTTTGCGCCGGTGCTTGATTTGGACTATGGCGAGAGCAGCGTCATCGGCGACCGGGCTTTTGCCCGCGACCCACGGGTGGTCAGCATGCTGGCGCAAAGCGTGATCCATGGCCTTTTGCAGAGCGGCATGGGGAGCTGCGGCAAACACTTTCCAGGCCACGGATTCGTAAAAGCCGATTCGCACCTGGCCATCCCGGTGGACCGGCGCAGCCTGAAGTCCATTTTGGCCGAGGACGCCGCGCCTTATCGATGGCTCGGTGGCGTGCTGGGTGGCGTGATGCCGGCCCATGTGATCTACCCCAAGGTAGACAGCCGACCGGCCGGTTTCTCGCGGGTCTGGCTGCAGGACGTGCTGCGCGCCAAGCTGGGCTTTGATGGTGCCGTGTTCAGTGATGACCTGTCCATGGCTGCGGCGCGGGTGATTGAGGGTCGCGCTTTAGGTTACACCGACGCCGCGTTAGCGGCCTTGAATGCTGGCTGCGACATGGTGTTACTGTGTAACCAGTCAGTTCTGCAACCCGGTCGCCGAGGGCCGATAGACGATCTCATCGCCGGTATAGCCCAAGCTCACGGGGAGGGACGCTGGGTTATGGATGAGCGCAGCGAGGCGCGGCGTCAGGCACTCTTCCCAAAAGTTCCCGGACTTGGATGGGACAGTCTCCAGTGTTCGTCCGCCTATACGCAGTCGCAGCATTGTTTACCCTGATGGCTCCCAAAATGCACCGCGCCGGGCTGAGCGAGCATATCGCTCTGAGCCGTAACGGCAGACCTATGCGCCGACGGTGAAAGTTAAAATAAGAAAAGCCCCGAAGAGACTTGCGATGGACCTCGAACACCTGCTTGCGGTTTTGGTTAGAGAAGCCAATTTCTTGGCCGTTTAGTTACTTCGCGAGCCTGTTTTTGCAGTCGAAGCAAACCCGACAACTCGGTAAGACTGAATTCACGGAGATCGGTGCAGCCTGGGAGCCGAAAGCGCGTCTATCTGATCGGCTGTTGCCTGGTCGATCGAGAGATTTTTGCCTAACAGTTTGTGCTTGAGCAACAGGTCACGCAGTTGCTGCACGTCCCGTACGGACGGAGCGACTTTGATTTGCGCTAAAGCAGCCTGCTGATTGCCGCCTTTGACCAATGCGACAACCTTCGGGGCCCAGATGCTAGGACGAGACATAGATACTGTCCTTTTAATTTTTATGGTCACCCGTTATTTTCACACACTGTTTTTCGGATCTGCGATGAATCATTGGACTTTGCGTTGGGTTTTTTTGAGCGCTGTCATGCTGTTGACGGCTTGTGCCTCGGCCCCGCCCATGCCGCTTGGCGGAGTGCCTGTTGTGGTGGATGCCGCTGTAAAACCATTTCCGCCTCCTGCGAAGGTGCCGCCGCGCATTGGATTGGCATTGGGCGGGGGGGCGGCGCGCGGTTTTGCGCACGTAGGGGTGATTCAGGTGCTAGAAGAGGCAGGTATTCATCCGGCGCTGGTCACCGGCACATCGGCCGGTAGCTTGGTGGCGGCGCTGTATGCCAGCGGAAAGACTGGCGCTCAACTGCAGCAGATTGCCGAAACCATGGAGGAGGCCACGATTGCCGACTGGACGCTGCAAATCTTTACCCGCGGCGTATTGCGCGGTGAGGCACTGGCAAAGTACGTCAACATCCAGGTGGGACAGCGGCCTATCGAGGCGATGGCGCTTCCCTTGGGCATCGTCGCCACCGACCTCAACAGCGGTAACGACATGCTGTTCCAGCGCGGTGACACCGGTACTGCGGTGCGGGCATCGAGCGCTGTGCCCGCCATCTTTCAGCCAGTGAAGTTTGGTGGGCGCGAGTATGTGGATGGCGGATTGGTCTCGCCGGTGCCGGTGCGAGCAGCGCGCAAGATGGGTGCGGAGTTGATCATCGCAGTCGATATCTCTACGCCCCCAGAAGCCAGCGCGGCCAGTGGAACCCTCGAAATCCTGTTGCAAACCTTCACTATCATGGGCAAGAGTATCAGCACGATTGAACTCAGAGACGCTGACGTCTTGGTGCGACCCGCCTTACAGGGCGTCTCGAGCGCAGATTTTGGTGCTCGCAAACGCGCCATTGAATCGGGCCGCCAGGCTATGTTTGCCGCATTACCGCAGCTTCGCGCCGCGATCGATGCGAAATCGCGATAAAAAGCATGTGCTAGCAATGGACTCCGAGGGCCTTGTAGACAAAAAAAGGCCCCGTTTTGCAACGAGGCCTTGAAGGGATCCCTGAACCAAAAGGTTTCGAAAGGACCCGAGGAGACAAGCGATAGGGTTTGGAAACCCAGCAGAAGCATCGTATCAGGGTTTTCCCTTGGGCTTGCGGGGCAATGCAAAAAAATGCGCTCGCACCCGCATCTTTACAAGTTAGCGCTTTTTGGATGCAGTGGTGGCCTGTTTGCTTGCTGTGCTTGCGGTCGCCGCGACTGCATGGAAGTTTGCCTCAGCAACATCCGTGGCTTGCTTTACCGCTTTTTGAACGGATTCCAAGGCGGTGTGAGCGGCGGATACAGCGCTTTTGATGACTGCGACTGCAGACTCGGATCCGGCGGGTGCATTTTGGGCGGCGCTATCCACCAAAGCGGACATTTTTTGCTGGGCATCGGCGGCCTGTGCTTCCATTGATTTGGTGAACTCTGTTCCCGCACCGGAGGCGATTTCGTACAGGTGGCGGCTGTACGCAGCCGTTTTTTCCGCTAGTGGCTGCAGCAAAGCCGATTGAAGGGCCAAGAGTTCCTGGGCATCCTTCACACTCATGAGCGTTTGTGTGTGACTCGATGCTTCCGACAGCGCCGCTTTGGAGGCGGTCAGGTTGAGTTCGACTAGCTTTTCGACGCCTTCAAAAGCCTTGTTGGTCAGGCTAAAGATGGTTTCGACGTTGGATTTGTGAGAGGCCATTACTTGTTCGACAGTCAGCATAAAAAAACTCCAAAGGTTAAAAGAAAAAGTTAACTGCTCTGAACTTTGCCCTTGAGGCGCTATGTTGCAGTGCAGCATGGTTTGAATTATAGATAGAGAAATGGAGTGCGCAAGTACTTTTTGTTGCGCCGCAGCATTTTTTCAATTTGGTTGAAAGTTTTTTTCCAAAAATTGATCGATGTCAATGTTTGAGAGGGGGCCGATTGCGTTGGATGCGCAACTGCGTCTCAAAAGAGACGCATTGAAGTCGCTTCAGCGCGCGCGCAATGGCAAAATCTGTTCCGTTGACCGCGCCTTGGGCACTACCGGGTCGATTTGCTTTTGGGTTGACGTTTTACTTGTTCTTTCCTCCATGACAAAGCCCCATCCGACCTTGCGCAGCGACTACCGTGCTTGGCGAAACATATCAACCCGTTGGATGGACAACGACGCCTACGGGCATGTGAACAACGTGGTCTATTACAGTTGGTTTGACACAGCGGTGAACGCCTATCTCATAGAAGCGGGTGCTTTGGACTTGGCTCGTAGTGCCACCATCGGCCTGGTGGTGGAGACCCATTGCAATTACTTTGAGCCTCTGACTTTTCCGCAGACGGTGGACGTGGGCCTGCGAGTGGCGCATCGGGGCACATCGAGCGTGCGCTATGAGCTGGGCATATTTGGTGCTGGCGAAAGCGCCGCTGCGCAGGGTCACTTTATTCATGTGTACGTGGACGCACTCACTCGCAAGCCAGTGCCATTGTCTCCCACCCTTGTTTCTGTTTTGGATGTTTTGCTATGAGTTTCGACTTGACCGACGCCTGCGCCGTGGACGCAGCCATCACCTCGCGGATGTCGGCACGTGCTTTCACTCCTCAAGCCGTGGAAAAGCAACTTCTGACGCATTTGTTGGAGGTGGCCAGTCGCTCGCCATCGGGCACCAATACCCAGCCCTGGAAGGTGTACGTCTTGCAGGGGCCCAGCCGTGACAGCTTGGTGGAGCAAGTGTGTGCCGCGCATGACGCAGTGCGGGCCGACCCGGTGTTGGCGGCTCAGTACGTCGAGGAATACGACTATTACCCGCAAAAGTGGGTCAGCCCCTACATCGATCGCCGCCGCGAAAACGGCTGGGGCTTGTACGGGCTTTTGGGCATTGGAAAAGGCGACAAAGACCAGATGCACGCCCAGCACCAACGCAATTACCGTTTTTTTGACGCGCCCGTCGGGCTCATGTTCACCATGGACCGGGTGCTGGGGCGCGGCTCGTTGGTGGACTACGGCATGTTCTTGCAAAGCATCATGGTCGCCGCGCGCGGACATGGCCTGTCGACCTGCCCGCAGGCGGCCTGGAACGGTTTTGCCAAAATTATCTTGCCCCACATTGGCGCAGGACCCCAGGAGATGCTCGTCTGCGGCATGGCTCTAGGGTATGCCGACGAGGCAGCTGCGGTCAATCGCTTCCACACCCCGCGCGTCGCAGTGCAGGACTTCACCACCTGGCTTGCATAAAGCCGGATTTTCTCCACCCACTACAAAAAATCCACCATGAGTTCTCACGCTGACAAGCCCTCTATCCTGGTTACCCGCGCCATATTTCCAGAAGTGATTGCGCGCCTGGCCGAGCATTTCACCGTCGAGTCCAACCCGGACGACAACTTATGGGACCGCACCGAGCTGATCCGCCGCCTGCAGGGCAAAGTGGGCGTCTTCACCACGGGCGTGGAACGCGTGGATGCCGATTTATTGACCCAATGTCCCGATTTGAAAATTTGCGCCAACATGACGGTGGGCTACAACAACTTTGACCTGCAAGCCATGACGGCGGCAGGCGTCTTGGGCACCAACGCGCCCGACGTACTGACCGAGACCACTGCCGACTTTGGCTTTGCGCTGCTGATGGCCACGGCGCGGCGCGTGACCGAAAGCGAGCACTTTTTGCGTGCCGGCCAATGGACACGCTGGAGCTACGACATGTTCTCCGGGGCCGAGGTGCACGGCAGCACCCTGGGTATTTTGGGCATGGGCCGCATTGGACAGGCCATCGCCCGCCGGGGCGCCCTGGGCTTTGGCATGCAGGTCATCTACCACAACCGCTCGCCACTGAGCGCTACGCTAGAGCAGGAATGCAAGGCCCGCTACGTCAGCAAAGAAGATCTACTTCGGTCCGCCGACCACCTCATGCTGGTGGTGCCCTATAGCGCAGCGTCGCACCACGCCATTGGCTCTGCCGAGTTGGGCCTGATGAAGCCGACGGCGACCCTGATCAACATCGCGCGTGGCGGCGTGGTGGATGACGCGGCTCTGGCACAAGCACTCAAAGACCGGGTCATTGCAGCGGCCGGGTTAGACGTTTATGAAGGAGAACCCAAAGTTCACCCCGCCTTGTTGCAGGTGCCCAATGTGGTGCTCACGCCCCACATCGCCAGTGCCACGGAGGGTACGCGCCGGGCTATGGCCGCACTGGCAGTCGACAACCTGGTGGGTTTTTTGGTCAATGGGCGGGCGGTAACTCCGCTAAACCCTGCAGTTTGATCGCCGCGATCCCCTGGTTTTTGACGAACCGCGACACAACCGTGGACTGGGCAGGCGAGCCGTAATGAGAGCTTTGAAACTCTTGCTGGCACTGCCGGTACTGGCCTGCGCCTTGGCGGCGTCGGCCCAAACGGTGGCGCTCAAGTTGCACCATTTTTTGCCTGCCGGGTCGGCTGCGCAAACCATGTTCATCAAGCCCTGGTGCGACCGCATTGCGAAAGAGTCCAGCGACAAGTTGAAGTGCCAGATTTACCCGTCTATGCAGCTAGGCGGCACGCCATCTCAGTTGTTTGAGCAGGTCAAAGACGGTGTGGTGGACGTGACCTGGACGCTCTTAGGCTATTCGGCCGGACGCTTTCCGCTGGTGGAGGTGTTTGAGCTGCCCTTCATGATGCAAAACCCCGAGGCCACCAGCAAGGCGGTGTGGGACTATGTGCAGATCAACGACCAAGCCGAGTTCAAAGACGTGCATCCCCTGGCCTTTCATGTGCATGGCGACGGCGTGTTCCATATGGTGAACAAACCGATCAAGGTGATGGCCGACCTGAAGGACCAAAAAGTGCGCGCCCCCACGCGCCAGACCAACAAAATGCTCGCCGCCCTGGGCGCCACGCCCGTGGCCATGCCGGTGCCCCAGGTGAGCGAGGCGCTGGCCAAGTCGGTGATCGACGGCGCCTTGGTGCCTTATGAGGTGGTGCCCGCTGTGAAGATTCAGGAGCTGGTGAAGTTCCACTCCGAGACCGATCCGTCCGAACCGGCGATCTACACCTCGGTATTCATCTTGGCCATGAACAAGGCCAAGTACGACAGCCTGCCTGCCGACTTGAAAAAGGTGATTGACGCCCACAGCGGAAAGTCGCTCTCGGGCATGGCCGGTAAAGCCTTTCTGGCAGCCGATGTGGAAGGCAAAAAGCTCACCACTAAGAATACCACCAACGTGATTCCCAAGTCCGAGCTGGAGGGCTGGAAAAAAGTCGGTCAAACGGTGACCGACGCCTGGGTGGCGGACGTGAGCGCCAAAGGCGCCAATGGAAAGCAGTTGTTGGACAGCGCCCGTGCGCTGATTGTGAAGAACACCGACAAGTAAACCCGATTTAGTGGGCCAGGCGCAGGGGCGTATGGCCGCCCATACGCCCACATTCTTGTGAATATGCGCACCGCTGCATCCAAAGTAGCGTGCGCTGCTGAAAAGAACACTATGCAAGAAACCACTTCGACCGGCGACGCCAGCGTGTCGCCCCACGATTTCAGCCCCTATGGGCGCGCGCTCTTTGCAGCCTGCCGGTGGCTGGCGCTGCTGGGCGGCGCGGTGTTTTTGCTGCTGGTGGCCATGAGCATGGTCAGCATCGTGGGGCGCAAACTGTTTTCTGCGCCAGTGCCGGGGGACGTGGAGATTTTGCAAATGGCGGCGGCTTTTGCCTCCGCCAGCTTTTTTGCCTACTGCCACCTCAATGGCGGCGATGTAAAGGTCGACTTTTTCACGGCCCGTGCAAGCGCCAAAACCGTGCACCGGCTGGACGCATTGGGCTCTGGGCTGGTGGGCCTGTTTGGCAGCGTGGTGACTTGGCGCGCTTTAGAGGGCGCCCTGTCCATCCGCTCAGCTGGTGAAACCAGCATGATTTTGGGCTGGCCGCTGTGGATTGCCCAAATTTTGATGGTGCCGGGTTTTGTGCTGCTGGCGCTGGCCGGGTTTTACATGGCAGCGCTGCACCTGCGTCGCAGCATGATGCCCGCAGCGGGAGCTTCAGCATGAGCGGTATTGCCATTGGCGGGCTGATATTTAGCGGCCTGATGCTGCTTTTGGTGCTACGCGTGCCCATTGGCATTGCTATGTTTACGGCGGGTGCTGCGGGTTATTTCTATTTGACCGACGGGCAAGCGTTGCCGCTGCTCAACTTTTTGAAAAACCTGGCCTATGCCCGCCTGTCGAACTACGACATTGTGGTGATTCCGCTGTTTTTGTTGATGGGCCAGTTCGCCACCCACGGGGGCCTGAGCGCGGCGCTGTTCCGCTTTGTCGAGGCCTTTATGGGCCACTTCAAGGGCGGCATTGCCATGGCGGCCGTTGGCGCCTGCGCCGGGTTTGGCGCGATTTGCGGCTCGTCTCTGGCCACGGCGGCCACCATGGGGCAGGTGGCTTTGCCGCAGTTGCGCCGCTTTGGTTACTCGGGCGCGCTGTCTACCGGCGCCTTAGCGGCCGGGGGCACGCTGGGCATCATGATTCCGCCTTCGGTGCCGCTGGTGATTTATGCCATCCTGACTCAGGAATCGATAGGCAAGCTGTTCATAGCCGCCGTGCTGCCGGGGCTGATTGCCATGGTGGGCTACATGCTGGTGGTCAAAATCATGGTGACCTTGCGGCCCGCCTCGGGACCTGCGGGCCCGCGCGTGCCTTGGAGCGAGCGCCTGGGCGCCACCCTGCATGTGGCGCCGGTGCTGCTGGTGTTTTTGGTGGTGATCGTGGGCATTTACGGCGGCTGGGCCAACCCGACCGAGGCGGCGGCTATTGGCGCGGCGGCCTGCGGGGTGCTGGCAGTGGTCAGCGGCGGCATGCGGGGGCGCGGCGTGGTGGACAGCATTTTGGGCACCGCGCAGGCCACGGCCATGATTTACCTGGTGCTGCTAGGGGCAGACATGCTCAACACGGCGCTGGCCTTGTCGCAAATGCCGGTAGAGCTGGCTGCCTGGGTGCAGGCCAGTGCCTTGAGCCCGATGGTGGTGATGGTGGCGATTTTGGTGATTTACATCTTCTTGGGCTGCGTGATGGACAGCCTGGCCATGATTTTGCTGACCATCCCGATTTTTTACCCGGTGGTCATGGGCCTGGACTTTTACGGCATGAGCAGCACCGACAAGAGCGTGTGGTTTGGCATTTTGGCGCTGATGGTGGTCGAAATTGGCCTGGTGCACCCGCCCGTGGGCATGAACGTGTTCATCATCAACCGCCTGGCCAAAGACGTGCCGCTGGTGGAAACCTTCAAGGGCGTGGTGCCGTTTTTGGTATCGGACTTTGTGCGCATTGCGCTGCTGCTGGCCTTTCCGTCGATATCGCTGGTGCTAGTGCACAACCTTCAGGTTTAACGGCCGACATTCGAAATGTCTGGGAGGCGCACCAGCTGCTGCGAGTCGGTGATGCGGCGATGCGCATGACAGACGCGCACCTGTAACTATTTCGTTTCGCAATCCTGGTTTGCGTTTCACCAGCGTCGCCCCTTCGCACTAGGAGTATGCGCAAACAAAGGTACAAGATACAAGACGTGACCTGCCCCCCATAAACCGTACCAGCCATTTTTCCAAGAAGTCCATCACATTGGAGAATGATGGACATGAGAACCAGCAAATACAGCGAAGAGCAAATCATCGGCTTTCTGCGCCAAGCCGAGGCCGGAATGCCAATCA
>JARXAU010000030.1 GCA_029865675.1 Rhodoferax sp. | reverse complement strand
ATCCGCCAAAAACTTTGTGAATGTTAAATTCACAAAGTGACAAAAAGAAGTCGACTTAAGGTGTTTTGCCGTCACTGGGCAGCTTGCGCTCCTCCATCTGGTCGCGGATGACCAAGCCCTCGTTTTCCAGCGCCACACGGTCAAACTGCCAAGGCAGCACGTACCAAGGCGTCATCTGGGCCACGGTGGACTCAAAACGCTGCAGCAACTGCAGGTTGATGGTGTAGAGGGCGCGGTTTTGGTCTTGGCAAAAGACCAGCGACTTGTCGCGCTGCGCCAGGTTTTGCTGGGTGGCGTCCCAGGATGCACGGGTGTCTGCAAGCGTGGCCTGGGTAGCGGCTAACTGCGCCTGGGTGGTTTGCTGCTGGCCGCGCAAGGTCTCCAACTGGGTTTCGGTGGCCTTGAGCGCATCGGCCAGAGCCGCCTTTTCGGTTTGCAGCGCCTGCAGCTGCGCGCGCAACTCGGCTTCTTTCTTCAGCGCCAGGCCCAGCTTTGCGGCCTGCGTCTGCGCTTTCTCTAACTTGCCTTGTAGCGTGTCGCGCTCGGTGCTGAGCTGGGCTTTTTCTTGTTGCAAAGCCTGCTGGACCTGCTGCATTTTGGCGATGCGCTCTTGCTGCGCACGTGCGGCTTTTTTTGCTTGGTCGTCAGCCGCATGGGCGGGGGCCAGGCCCACCGCCAGGGCCAGCACCAGCGCTGGCCGCAGCACAGAAAAGTTTGCGTAGCGGGTGCGCATAGTGGCCTTAGAAGCGAACCGCAAGGTCCACCTGCAGGGTATCTACCGACAGCTTGGTCACCGGGCTAGAGCCGGGTGCATAGGAGTCGATCTGGTTGGCGCTCATCCAGCGTGCCGACAGCACGGTGTTGTCGAACCAGCCGTAGTTGCCGCCCAAAATAAAGCCTTGGTTGTTGGTGCCGCCCAAGCCAAAGTCTGAGTTAGTGAATGCGTCCAGCGTGGCGTCGCTGCCGAGGTAACGGTAGGCCAACGAGGCATTCCACTCGCCCTTGCGCCGCACCACATGGTCGCCCAGCGCAACCCGTGCCAGGTAACCCATCTCTTTGCCGTCGGTCAGCGTCACCCCGGTGCGGCTGGCAATGGCCGACCGGCTGAACGCGGTGTTGGTGAGCGCGTCGGCGGTGATGGTCAAAGGCAGTCCGGCCACAGTGGGCAAGTCCAGCACCGCAGTCAGGTTCAGCACCGTGAATTCCGAGGCCAAGCCGTACACCGGGCTAGAGAACGCGGTGGGGTCGCCCGCCGCCTTCACGTTGAACAAGGTGTTGCCGCGCTGGCGAAATCCGGCGGCGTATTCGTAGCGGGTGGCATAGTCGGGGCGAGAGTACGCGTCACTGGGCGCTTCGCGCTCGCCTGCCACGTTTTGGTAGTCGTACACCGCCAGGCCCATTTTCAGCGTGCCACTGTTGCCCAGCTTCATGGCCGCGCCCGCTTGCAAGCCCAGCATGGAGCGGGAGCGCGAAGTGCCGGGCCTGAACTCAGACAGCGGAAAGTAGCCCGCCGTGGCAAAGGCCTCGGAGGTGCCGCCAAACACCTTTTTGGCCGACACCGATACGCCTTCAAAGCCCAGGTCGTCGGCCCACACCAAGTCGGTAGAAAAGAAGGGATTGGGCATGCGCCCGCCCCTAAAGTCGGCCACTGGCCCCAGCGGCCTGAAAGACAGATAGGCCTGGTCCCACACCACCGTGTATTTGTTGAACGACTGGCCCATGGTTTGGTTGGTGGAGGTGCGGTCAGTGGTGTTGCCGGTCGAAAACCGCAGCGCAGCCGTGACGTCCTCGCTCACCGTGGCCGCTACCCCCAAGCGTGCGCGCAGGCGCATGCGGTTGGAGTCTTCCTCGGTGTTGAAGTTGGGCACGCCAGAGCCGCCTTTGTTGGTGGACACATCGGCTGCGCGGGTCATATCCCCGTTGGTGTAGGCAATGCCGGGTGCGCTGTTGTCATGGGCCAGCGCGGTAGCCTCTTGGCGCAGGCGAAATTCGCCATTGAGTGCCACGCGGTTGAGCCACGCGGGAAAGGCGCCCGGGGTGCCCCAGCGTTCGTTTTTAGCCTGGGCCAGCACTTCGCGCTTGACTTGTTCACGCAGCTCTTTTTTGGTGGCTTCCGACACGTAGGGAATGCGCACCACTTTCTTGCCGTCTTTGTCCACCTCGGGCGCTGCAGCCCGGCTAGCGCTGGGCAGCACCGCTGGCAGTGCGGGAAAGCCCGCGCCTGCAGACTGGGGGTCGCTGGGCACCGGCACGTAGGGTGCGGGGCCAGGCGGCATGACCAGCATAGAACCATCGGGGCCGACAAAGGGCACCATGGCGGCGGCCTTGGCCTTGGCGGCGGCCACCAGGGCGTCGGTCTTTTCCCGCGTCAGAATGCCGCCGTCCACCAGTGCTTCAAGCAGCGCTTGGGTGGTCGCTTGCACCTGGTCCACCCCACCGCGCTCAAACGTGGCTTGCTTGGGTACCGACGACGCGGACTGCGCCGACTGCGCAGAGGGAGTTTGGGCATGCAGCGAGGCGGCAGGCAGTGCCAGGCAGCTCGCCGCACCCAGACACCAGCGCATCCAGGGCGCGGGCGCAGGTTTCAAACCAAAGCGGCTCATAGAAAGTACCTTTCGAAAATCATCGGTTTGCGGTGTTGATGCGCAGCCTAATGGGCTGCGGCATGCGGTCGGGAGGCTGGCTAAAGGCCTTGGTGGCTGCCAAGGTCTGGCTGATCAAACTGTCGAGCTCGGCGTCGCCGGTGCTGCCCACCAGCTCGTGGCGCTGCAGGCTGCCGTCTTTGCTTAGCCAAACGTGCACCTCGATGCGGTAGCTCTGGATGCGCAGGTCTTTGTTGCGCTGAAGCACCCGCTGTACCTCGGTTTTGAGCTGGTTGGCATAGCCGCCAAAAGGACTAAACAGACCGGTGGCCGGTGCTGCCGCCGCGCCGGTCGTGGCTTTGCCCACGTTGCTGATGTCCTCACTGGTGATTTTGCCGGCCGAAAACGCGCTGGGCCCGTCGCCCGCAGGCCCGTCCATCTTCAGCTCTTGCGAGGGCGGTGCCGGGGGTGCGTCTTTGGGCGGCGCAGGCATGTCTTTGACTTCTTTTTGCTCTTTGGGCGGCTCGGGCTTTTTCTCTTCTTTGGGCGGCGGCGGAGGCGGTGGCGGCGTCATGGGAATCAGCGAAATTTTGGGCGCGGCTCGGGTGGGCTTGGATTTGCCACCCACCAGGCTGTACACCAGCAAGCCCAGCGCCAGCAAGACAAGCAAGCCACCCAGGGCAAACAGCAATTTTTTGCGGCCTTCGCTCATGCGCGCCCTATGTGCCAATGCGGGCTGTCACCAGCCCGACGTTGCCAATCCCTAAGCGCCCGGCCATGTCGATGATCTCAACGACCTTGACGTAATGGGCTTGCGGGTCGCCCTTGATCATGACGGGCGCGTCCTTGTCTTTGGCAATCGCCGCTGTCAAGCGCTGCTCCAGCTCGGGCAGGGTGATGGCCGCGCCGTTGAGCAGCAAATTGCCGTCGGGCAAGATTTGCACAATGCGCACCTCTTTTTGCACCGTGCTGGGCTTGTTGCTGGGCTTGGGCAAATTAATCTTCATGCCCTGCACCGACGCAGTGGTCATGATGATGAAAATCACCAAGAGCACATACGCCAAGTCCAACATCGGGGTGACGTTGATGGTGTCGTAGGGCTTGGTTTCGGTTTCGACTTTCATGGTGTTCTCTGTGCGCTCGCCTAGGTGCCCTGGGCGCGACTGGTGGCCAGGCCGATTTCGGTGATGTCGGCGCGCTTGGCAATCTCCAGCACCTGCATCACCTTGGCGTACTGGGTGTGCGCATCGCCTTTGATCACAATCGACTGGCCGGGGTTGGCGTTTTTCATCTCGCCCAGGCGCTGGGCCAGCTGCTCAGGCGTGACCGGGTAGGTGTCCAGGTACATATCGCCAGCCTGCGAGATGGTGATGGCCTTGACCCCTTTTTTCGCCAGGTTGTCGATGGTTTTGGTCTTGGGCAAGTCCACCTTCACGCCCTGCACCGAGGCCGTGGTCATGATGATAAAAATCACCAAGAGCACGTACGCCAAGTCCAGCATGGGCGTAACGTTGATGTCGTCGTAGGGGGCGTTGTCGTCTTGGACTTGCACAGCTTAGGGCCTTGAGGGGTGAACGCTTAGGCTTCAAGCACGGCGTGCTGGCCGTGCAACTCGGCCGACTTGGTCAAAAACTCGTCGGCAAACACGGTGTTGTCTGCGGCAATGTTTTTGATCTTGATGGCAAACCAGTTGTAGGCAAACAGGGCCGGAATCGCCACGGCCAGGCCGGCCACGGTAGCCACCAGCGCCGCCGCAATACCCGGCGCAATCGCGTTCACGTTGACGTCGCCTGCGGCTGCAATCGCGGCAAAGGTAATCATCACGCCCACCACCGTGCCCAGCAGGCCCAAGAACGGGCCGCCCGAGATGGAAATGGTGAGCAACACAATGCCGCTGTTGAACTTTTGGCCTGCGCGAACAATGGTCGCGTCCAGCGCAGCGCGGATGGACTCCAGCGCGGCGGCTGTGATGTGGGGTGATTTGCCTGCCGCCTTTTGCGCCTTGAAGCGCTGCTCCACCTCGTTCATGCCCACGGCGTACAGGGTGTAGATGGAGGAGTTTTTGAAGGCCGCATTGCGTTGGGCTGCTGCGTACTCCAGATCAGCCGGGTCCAGCAGGGCTTGGGACTTGTTCTTAAACAGCTCCAAGAACTCAGCGTTGGCTTTTTCTGTCCGGCTCAGAGTGAGCGTCTTCTCGATCATCACCCACAAGCTGACCACCGCCATCACGCCCAAGATGGCAATCACCACCCAGCCGTCAATCGTCACTGCGCCCAACAAAATGGCGAAGTAGTTGATCTCGCCCTCGGCGGCGACCTCGCCTTCATCAAAGGCCACCATGGGCGAATCGGCCATTTGGGTAAAGGCCAGCGCCTTCACATAGTCCACCGACCGCGCGGTGTTGGACAGCATGACCGCGTCGATGCCGCCGCGAAAGGCCTCACCCACCACCACATCACCGGCCAGGTCAGACCAGACCAGCGCACCGTCGGCCACCTGCACGCCGTCCAAATAAATCTGCGCCTTGCCTGCCGCTGCAATGATGGCAATGTGCTGCCAAACACCGGGCTTGAGCGCCAGGCTAGAAAGCAGCTGCGCCTTGCCCGCCGACAGCTGCACCTTGCCTGCAGCGTCCAGCACCACACTGAGCGCGCCATTGGCCACCGCAAAGAGGCCGCCTTCTTCCGCCGCCACCGGGTTCACCCACGCACTGAGGGTAAAGCCTTCGCTTGCCTTGAGTTGCAAGGCAGGTCCTTGCAGCACGATGCGGCTGCCGCCATCAAAGTTGGCTGCGCCGCCGATGGGCCCGTTCTCTAGCGGCTTGGCGGTGGACTCTTTGGGCACCAGGGCGTTGGCACTGCTGTCTTTGACGGCCTCGGGCGTGTCAAAGTTCAGCACCAGCAGGTGGGAAGCATCAAACGTGGCCTTGCTGTCTTGCGTGCTGGCTGCGCCCTCATTGCCCCAACGCACCCAAATCGACTCGGTCATGATGTCGGGGTTGATCTTGGGCACCTGCACCCAGGCCAGGGCGATCTCGTTGACGGCGTCGAACTTTTCAATGGTGTAGTTCAGTGGCGTTTTGCCGTCGCCCGCAAAAAACCGCAGGTCCGAACCATCGGGCTTGGCCTCGGCGAAGGTGAAGTTGCCGCTGTGCAAACGCACCAACACCGGCAGTTGGCTGACGGGCGCGTCCAGCTTGCTACCGGTTTGCGTGGTGTCAAACACCAGTTTTCTGCCGTGCTGGAAGTCGCCTTCGGCATGGGCAACCGACCCCAGACAAACCGCCAGCGCCAGGGCGGCGCGAATCACAAGGGGTGCGCGCAAAAAAGAGAAGGAGTGGGTCATAAAAAGCTCGTAGGGCGTCAACAGGTAGGGTGTCAGAAAAGGAGGTTGAGGTGGCGTGGCAAGCGTTGCGGCTTCAGTGTGTCAAGTGGTGCGTGGTTCCGTGTTTAAGAGGTCAAGGGGTTTTGGGCTTGCGCGCTTTGCGCTTCTTTCCACCTTTGCCATCCGGCTCTTCACAGTCTGGGTCGTTGGCGGTGCACTCTTCGTCTTCGTTGGCGTCGCCATAGCCCAGCAAGTCCACGGTGAGCGCCAAGGAGGGTGTTTGTGCCGCAGCGGTTTGCCCGGATGCCGCCTTGGCCGAACTTGCAACCGCGTCCGCCGCAGGTGCTGCCACCGGCGCGGCCGCCGGCGCACTGACGGCGCCTGACACCCCAGAAGCGGCTGCAATATTGTCTGCATTGCGCACCACTGCCGCGACCACCGCCACCGTGCCGGTAGAGCGCACGCCGGCGTCGCCTGCGTCAAAAATACCGCGAGGTGCCAGGGCCAACACATTGCTGGGTTTTTGCGTGTCCGAGGTGCGCAGGGTGGCGATGCCGGAGCCGGAGATGGAGCCCGAAACGTCCAACTTGGTGTTGCCGCTTTCGTCCGTTGTCAACAACGGGGGCGGGGCTGAGCTTGCAGTTTTTGCGCCCTTGCCCGCGTCAATATTGCTGTTCTGAGAAACCAAAGTAATGTCGCCGCCGCCCAGCGTAAACACGCGGCCCTGGTTGACCACAAAGTCTTGGCCCACCAAGGAACGAATGGCGCCCCCACGGATGGTAAAAATGCCGTTGGATGCGGGCGTGGCGGTGGCCTGTTCTAGGCCAGCAACCACCGAACCGCCGGGCGCCCACAGGTCTATGGCGCCGCCCTGCTCGGTTTTGAACTGGCTGCCAAAAGAAAAAATACTTCCATTGCCGACTGCGGCCTTGCCAAACTGGGTGGCAATGGCTGCATCAAAAGCTTGGAGTTGCGCCTCTTTGCTCGCGCCGGCCGCCGCCGCATCGCTGTAAGCACCGGTGATGCGCGCGAACAATGCAGCGTTTTGCGCCTCTGCTTGCGCTGGCGTACGTTTCAAATCCTCTTCTGTCAAAAGAGTCCCAGCCACCGCTTGTATGGCGGCGCCCTCGGTGGGCAAATAGGGGTTCAAAAGGTTGCCGCGCGTCAAAACACCCACAGATTCGCCCAAGTCAATCGACCCTTTGGCGTTCAAGACCAAGAGCCCCGGCCCGGTCAGCACCTGCTGGACATCCTTGAGGCTGTTGGTCAGATTGCCCTCGGCCACCACGGCACTCACATCTTCACCCGACAGGTGCTGGGCTGCAAAGCCCATGTTCACGATGTCACCGCCCGCGCGCATTTCAAGGCGCTTGGGCACTTGGATCGCCGCAGCCACATCTTGGGTACTGCGGATGCCTCCCTGCAAGGCCACCACACGTACCGGCTGGGGGTCACCGGTGTGCAAGCCGCCGCTCGTGTGAGCTACCAAGCCAGCGGAATTGCCAAGCAACACGTCCACCGCACTTTCCTTGAGCAAGCCGATGGCAGCCACACCATTGATCGCTGCGGGGTCCGTGTCCAGCATCACGATGGGAGCGGGATTGCGCAACAACACGTCTTTTTGGGCATAGATGGTGAGTGCGCCCTGGCTCGCTGGCGCAAGGCTAAAGCCCCAGTCATTACGCACGCTGCCGCTGAGTGCCGCTAGGCCGAGGCTCGGTGGTGCCACCGACAATAGCTTTTCAAACTTGGCATCCACACTGGCCCCTGGAAGTTCCAGTCCGGCAAGGGAGGCCTGCAGCAACAGCTTGTAGCCCCCAGCCATCAACACATCCCCCCCCACGCTGGTCAGGCCTACGGCACTTTGCGCGCTGTAAGTGAGAAAGTTGCTGTACTGGGCACCGGGCTCGTTCGCCGTAAGGTAATCCTTTACGGTCGCATTTTTTGCGTTTTGCAACGTAAGCGTGGGGTTGTAAATGGTTTCAATCCCAAGGTTGCCACCTGCGCTTACCTGGGCTGCGGCATCTCCCAGGGCCAACACGGGCAGCATCGGGCGCTCGCCATCGGCGTCGAAAATGTCGTTGGCTATCAGGCTGCCAGCGCCCACGGCCCCATTGGCCTTGATCGTCATGCTGCCTTTTTGCACGTAGTACTGGCCACCCGCGATGTCTTTGCCCGCGCGCACCAGCAGGTTGCCGCCGCCCTGTTCCACCAGCGCACCCGCAAGCGGCGTCTCCCCTTTCTTGGCTGGCAAATAGGCATTGGTCGCGGTGCTGGCCGTGAGGTCTTTCACCGAGCCTTGCGAAGCCACCACGGTAATGTCACCGCCGCCCAACGTGGCCACACCCGCACCCAAGTAGTCCGTACGCGACCACCAAGCGGTATTCAAGCCCCTTGCATTCTCAGCCGTCACCACCCAGGCAAAACTGGTGTTGCCCAAACTGTCGGTTTCGGTACGGCCCTGCCGGAACAACCAGCGGTTGACGGTCTGCGCCGACGCTGCGCCTACCACGTCGCCCCCGGCACGCAGTGCGATGGCGCCGCCGTCTTTACCAAAATAGGCATCGGTTGGCGGTACAAAGTCTGCCGCTAGCGCAGCGCTCTTGCCAGCGGTGTAGATGCTGGCGCCCACCGATTGGTCCCCGCCCAGCGCCGTTTTGCCCAACACGATGTTCTGCGCGGCGGCAACCTCGATGCGACCGGTGCCGGTTCGCAGCAGGGCCGAAGGGGTATCGGATCCATCGGGCGCAAAGTCCAAACGGAAGTTGCCGGTGGTGCCGATCGCCAGGGGTGCAGCGGCCCGCAAATCTCCCCCCGCGACCAAGCGCATGGACCAGCTGTTGTCGCTGCCCAGCGCCCACTGCGGCATCGCCTCTCCAAGCACTGGGTTAAAGCCGTCGCTGATAGAGCCTTGCACGGTCAGGCTGCCCGCCGCACGCAGGGTCAAGGTGCCAGGCACATTTTCGTCGCCAAAGCGCCAGGTGCTTAAATCCCAGCCGCGCTTGGAAGCATCTTTGTCTTGCTCGTTCACCGACACGGCCAAGTCGCCGCTGGAGCGCACTTCTACGCCGGGCTGCAGTTGCAAAGAGGGCTGCGCGGCGCCAAGCCTTGCCCGCAAGGCCGCTGACGGGGCCTCGAAGAGTTTTGCTGCATCGGTCTTGTACGCTGCCACCGCGCTGCTGCCCAAGGTAGTGCCGCCAACGACCGTATAGGTCTGTACCGCCTCTAGGGTCAGTGCGCCGGTTTCCAGGGTGGCAGCCAAGGTACCGACTGCCACGTCCGTTTTGTCGACATTGACTGGGGCGCGCAGGCGCACCTCACCGTTGGAGCCCTGGCCCCGTCCTTGGGTGTTG
>JARXAU010000059.1 GCA_029865675.1 Rhodoferax sp. | reverse complement strand
GGCTTTGTGATTCGTGGCGTGTCCAGCAATATCCCCTTCCAGGCGGCGTTGCTGGCCCACCCGAAGTTTGTGGCGGGCGACTTCAACACCGGTTTTATTGCCGAACACTACGCCCACGGCTTTCGCGCCGAAGACGTGCCGCATGACGACGCCGCCTTCCTCACCGCGCTAGCCGCCTTTGTGCGCCGCAAGTCGCGCGAGCGCGCGGCCACCATCAGCGGCCAGTTGCCCGGCTACGCGGTGAACGCGGGCAAAGACTATGTGGTCGTCACCCTGGCCGATGACGGCCAGCACCGGTACACGCCAGTGCACGTGGACGAATTCCATGGCGAGCTGGGTTCGGCGCGCGTGCGGGTAGGGGCGTCTGACTATGAAATCCGCAGCCCCTCGCGCCTGAACGACATCGCCATCACCGGCACGGTCAACGGGCGCGCTTTTGTGGCGCAAGTCGAGCGCGGCACGCCCAAAAATCCGCTGGCGCTGCGCGTGCAGCACAACGGCACGCGCATCGACGCCCTGGTCGTCTCACCGCGCATGGCGGAGTTGCATACGCTCATGCCCTTCAAGGCGCCACCCGACCTGAGCCGATTCATCCTCTCCCCCATGCCCGGCCTGCTGGTGCAGGTGGCGGTGGTGCCCGGCCAAAAAGTGCAGGCTGGTGAACGCGTGGCCGTGATTGAGGCCATGAAAATGGAAAACGTGCTGTTCGCCGCCGCCGACGGCATGGTCAGCAAGGTCATGGCCGCGCAAGGCGAAAGCCTGACGGTAGACCAGCCGATTGTGGAGTTCGCAGCATGAGCGCCGCCGCAGTTCGGCCCTTTCAGGTGCTGGGGGTTCAGCAAATCGCCATTGGCGGCCCGGACAAGCTGCGCCTGCAAAAGCTGTGGGTTGACATGCTGGGGCTGGAAGTGACTGGCACCTTCAAGAGCGAACGCGAAAACGTGGACGAAGATATTTGCGCCATTGGCAGCGGCCCGTTCAAAGTCGAGGTTGATTTGATGCAGCCCATAGACCCAGAAAAAAAACCCGCTGTCCACACCACGCCGCTTAACCACATCGGGCTTTGGATCGACGACCTGCCGGTCGCCGTCCAGTGGTTGACCACCCAGGGCGTGCGCTTCGCACCCGGCGGCATCCGCAAGGGTGCGGCCGGCTTTGACATCTGCTTTTTGCACCCCAAGGCCAGTGACGAATTCCCTATCGCCGGGGAGGGCGTGTTGATTGAGCTGGTGCAGGCGCCGCCTGAGGTGGTGAGTGCGTTCACGCGGCTGGCGCAGGTCAGCGGCTAGCTACCGTTCCCCCCCCCTATCCCCCAACCCCCTTTCCACCCCGGCGGGGTAGAAAGGGCGAGCCAACAGCCACATTGGATTTCGTCGCTTCGGCTAGGACACCACTGGCCGCTTCCGTGGAAATTCGGCTCCGAACGTACATCGCAGCGCCAATGCAACATTCCCCCCCGGCAGGGCGTCAATGTTCACGCCGTCGCAAGCAAGCGAAGACCAGAAATGCCGACGCAGTTTCAGCGAAACACCACCGTCCGGCTGCCATTGAGGAACACCCGCCGCTCAATGTGAAAGCGCAGCGCGGTGGCCAGCGCGCGGCATTCCGAATCGCGTCCGGCGGCGGCGAGTTTTTCCGGCGTGTAGGTGTGGTCCACGCGTTCAACAAACTGCTCAATGATCGGGCCTTCGTCCAGGTCCGCAGTGACGTAGTGCGCCGTTGCGCCTGTGAGTTTGACGCCGCGCGTGTGCGCCTGGTGGTAGGGCTTGGCGCCCTTGAAGCCGGGCAAGAAGGAGTGGTGAATGTTCATGGCGCGACCCCGCAGGCTGCGGCATAGGTCGTCGGAGAGCACTTGCATGTAGCGCGCCAGTACCACCAGCTCGCTGTGCGTCGTGTCCATGATTTCCAGCAGACGTGCCTCTTGCACAGCTTTGGTGACCGGCGTGACTGGGAGGTGGATATACGCAATACCGTGCGATTCCACCAGCGCTTGCAGATCGGCGTGGTTGGACACCACGGCGGCGATGTCCATATTGAGCTCCCCGGTACGCTGGCGGTACAGCAGGTCCACCAGGCAGTGGTCGAATTTGGAGACCATGATCAGCACGCGAGGCTTTTTAGTGCCGTCGTAAATCGACCATTCCATCTGTTCGGCGCTGGCAATGTCTTCAAACTGGGCGCGCAGCGCATCCAGCGCTGGCGTGTGATCGGGGTCACCGTAAAAGGTCACGCGCACAAAAAATCGCTCGCTCAAAATGTCGTCAAACTGCTGCATGTCGGTGATGTAGCAGCGCCGCGAGGCCAAAAACCCCGATACCGCCGCCACCGTACCCAAGCGGCTGTCGCAGCTGGCGTTCAAGATGTAGTGCGGCTTGCCTTCGAGCGCAACGGTCATGGGTAGGGTCTCCTTGGGTGTGGGGGGTGCGCCAGGCGCGCCTGGCGACTGGGCTATCGGGTGTTTCGGGGAGGCTGCAGTCTATGGACTGGAACGTGGCAATGTTATCTGCGGACGACGACAAATTCCCCTCAAGCGACTCCCCGCAGGTGCAGAGCAGCAATTGTTTGCATTGGCTGCGCCGCCTTTGCGCCTGTCGTATCGCGACAATCCCGAGTCGCTAAACTGTCATTCGAGCTACGGGGCGAACCGTACATTGCAACCAGCTGCGTGGGCCCTGAACAGTGCCACGCAGAACCCAACCCAAAGGAGTTAGACGTGGCCGAAGAATTTGATGACCTAGACCTGAGCACGCTCAATGACGAAGAGCTGACGGAGCAGGTGCACGACGACCTGTACAACGGTCTGCGCGACGAGGTGATCGAGGCCACCAACATTTTGCTTGGGCGTGGCTGGACAGCAGCGCGGGTGCTGGACGACGCCTTGGTGGAAGGCATGCGCATTGTGGGAGTGGACTTTCGTGACGGCATTTTGTTTGTGCCCGAAGTGCTGCTCGCTGCCAACGCCATGAAGGGCGGCATGGAAATTTTGCGCCCCTTGCTGGCCGAAACCGGTGTAGAGCCGATTGGCAAGATGGTGATTGGCACCGTCAAAGGCGACATCCACGACATTGGCAAAAACCTCGTCGGCATGATGATGGAGGGCGCAGGCTTTGAGGTGATTGACCTGGGCATCAACAACCCCGTCGAAAAATACCTCGCCGCCTTGGAAGAGCACAAGCCTGACATCTTGGGCTTGTCCGCCTTGCTAACTACGACCATGCCTTACATGAAGGTGGTGATCGACACCCTGAAAGAAAAAGGCCTGCGCGACGACTTCATCGTGCTGGTGGGCGGTGCCCCCCTGAACGAAGAGTTTGGCAAAGCCGTGGGTGCGGACGCCTACTGCCGCGACGCCGGTGTGGCGGTAGAAACTGCCAAGACCTTGATCGCTGCGCGCCGCGCTGCGGTGGCCGCTTAAGGCGCAGCCGCCTTCTAACGCCATGGCTGCAGCGGCAAACACCTTGGTGATTGCCTGCGGCGCTTTAGGCAAAGAAATCGTTGCGCTGCGACAAGCGAACGGCTGGTCTCACATGGACGTGACTTGCTTGCCCGCAGAGCTTCACAACCGCCCCGAAAAAATCCCAGCGGCGGTGTGTGAAAAGATTCAGCGCTTTAAAAGCCGTTACGCCTACTTGTTTGTGGCCTATGCCGACTGCGGCACCGGTGGCCTGCTGGACGCGGTGCTGGCCGAAGAGGGCGTGGAGCGCATTGCCGGGGCGCACTGTTACGAGTTTTATGCTGGAGCCAGGGTGTTCGAGCAGCTGGCGGAGCAAGAGATTGGCACCTTTTACCTGACCGACTTTTTGCTGCGGCACTTTGAGCGCCTCATCATCCATGGCCTGGGCATTGACAAGCATCCGCAGCTGCTGCCGGTGTACTTTGGCAATTACAAGAAGCTTGTCTACCTGGCGCAGGCCCCCAGCACGGAAGGCGAGTTGCTTGGCCAGCGCGCTGCCGATCGGCTGGGGCTGGCATTTGAATACCGCGTAACCGGCTACGGCGAACTCGCCAGCGGCCTGAGTCAAGTCAATGAGAAAGTAATCCAATGGCAAAACTGATTGTGATTTCGTGGCGCGACATTCCCGCGCAAGTGGTGGTCAAGCGCGGCCGCGAGACCGGCAAGGTGCAGCTTTCGCACCGATTCCAAGAAGCGGTAGACCGCGCCGCCATGCGCGCGGGCAAGGCCAGTTCGGGCGACTACCTGGCCGACTGGAAGCGTAGCGACCCCATCGACTGCGGCGACGATATTCAGGCCGAGGCCAATGCCTGCGCCGAGCGCTTGGAGGCCCAATATTCCGACGACGATTTGCTGCGCATCATCCGCGCCCACGGCGTGGATGCCACTTTGGCGGCGCCTACGGTCATTTCGCCGGAAGAAGCCAACGTGCCGCTGCCCGAGGGAGAAGTCTGATGTACGCGGTACGCCGTTGGTCGGTGCGCCATGCGCGTGGGCTGGAAATTTTTTACCAGGGCTTTGAGCGCGTCTTCGTGGCCCTGCACCCGCTGTGGAAAGCGATTGGCTACGAGCGGCTGGAAAAACCGGTGGCCGTAGTGGAAAAAGCCGTCAAAGGCCTGCTGTTTGACTGCCAGATGTGCGGCCAGTGCGCGCTCAGCTCTACTGGCATGTCGTGTTCCATGAACTGCCCCAAAACCCTGCGCAACGGCCCCTGCGGTGGCGTGCGCGCGGACGGGAACTGCGAAGTCAAGCCTGAGATGCGCTGCGTTTGGGTGGAAGCTTACGCGGGCAGCCAGCGCATGGTGGCGGGCAAAGAGGCCATCAAAGTGGTGCAATTTGCGGTGGACGGGCGCCTCAAGGGCAAGTCGTCTTGGCTGAAAGTGGCGCGGGAGAAAAACGCATGAGGAACATGGCATGAGATTCGACGACGAACCGGTCCCCGGCTACCCGCTGCCCATCCTGCCCGGCCACACCTCGCCCGGACGCCTGGAGCGCGTGCTGCGCAGCGGCGCTTTTGCCATTACCGCCGAACTGGAGCCGCCGGATTCGGCCAATCCTGAAGACGTGTACCGTCGCGCCCGCGTGTTTGACGGCTATGCGGACGCGATCAACGCCACCGACGGCAGCGGTGCCAACTGCCATATGTCCAGCTTGGCGGTGTGCGCCTTGCTCACCCGCGTGGGTTATGCGCCGGTCATGCAAATATCTTGCCGCGACAAAAACCGCATCGCCATTCAGGGCGATATTTTGGGCGGCGCAGCCATGGGCGTGTGCAATATGCTGTGCCTGAGCGGCGACGGTGTGCAAACTGGCGATCACCCGCAGGCCAAACCGGTGTTTGACCTGGACTGCATGTCGCTGCTAGAAATCGGCAAGGGCATGCGCGACACGCACCGCTTTCAGAGCGGGCGCAAAGTCACTTTTGCGCCGCGCGTGTCTTTTGGCGCAGCGGCCAACCCCTTTGTGCAGCCTTTTGACTGG
>JARXAU010000210.1 GCA_029865675.1 Rhodoferax sp. | reverse complement strand
GCTTTGACTTCAAAGGCACCTCTGCCAGCATCGAGATCAAAGACAAAGAGATCACCATGGTCGGCGACGCCGAGTTTCAGCTGGCGCAAATTGAAGACGTGCTGCGCAACAAGCTGACCAAGCGCAATGTGGACGTGCGCTTTTTGGACCTGGGCGACGTGCAAAAAATGGGCGGCGACAAGGTGAAACAGGTCATTACCGTGCGCAACGGCATTGAGGCCGAACTGGGCAAGAAGATTCAGCGCATTCTGAAAGACAGCAAACTCAAAGTGCAAGGCGCCATCCAGGGCGATTCGGTGCGCGTAACTGGCGCCAAGCGCGACGACCTGCAAACCGCCATGGCGCTGCTGAAAAAAGAAATCACCGATATTCCGCTGAGTTTCAACAACTTTCGCGACTAAAGCCCCAGCCCATGCCCGTGCCCATCCGCTGGCACGGCGTGGGTCCACTTACTTTTTACCAATCTTCGATTCCGTGCCCTTGACCAAGCGCGACAAGTTCTCGGCATGGCGCCAGATCAGCAGCGCGCTAATCACCACTAGCGCCAGGGCAACCCGGTTGTCCGCACGCCAGGCCACGCCGTCGCCCATCAGGTAGTACACCGGCACAAACACAGCGGAAATGAGCGCCGCCAGTGACGAGTAGCGAAAAAAGAAGGCGATCAGCAACCAGGTGACGCCCGTGGCCGCGCCCAATACCGGGTTGACCGCCAGCACCACGCCCAGCGCCGTGGCCACGCCCTTGCCACCCACAAAGCGGAAAAACACCGGGTACAAATGGCCCAAAAACGCCGCCAGCCCCACCAGCGCCACGCTGCCCGCCTCCAGCCCATAGGCCGCGCCCCAGGTTTGTACGGCCACCACGGGCAGCCAGCCTTTGAAGGCGTCCAGCAACAAGGTCAACACCGCCGCCGTCTTGTTGCCCGAACGCAGCACATTGGTGGCGCCAGGGTTTTTGCTGCCGTAGCTGCGCGGGTCGTTCAAGCCCATGGCGTGGCTCACGATCACGGCAAACGACAGCGAACCCATCAGGTACGCAGCCACGGTGGCCAAGGCGGGCAAAAAGGGGGCAAAAAGGGGGGTGATCGTGTCCAAGAAGTGGGCTCCTTATTGTTTTAGGATCAGCGTTGGCGCTAGTCTTCAAGCGCGCACTGTACCGCCTTTGCATCCAGCAAGGCCACGCAAACGGCCGGGTCTATACCCACCAAATAGCCACGCCGCCCGCCGTTAATCAATATCTTGGGCAAGCCCAGGATGGTGGATTCGATATAGACCGGCATCGTCTTGCGCGTGGCAAAGGGCGAGGTGCCGCCCACCAGGTAGCCACTGTGGCGGTTGGCCGTCTCGGGGGTGCACGGCGCGACCGACTTGGCGCCTATCTGGCGCGCCAGGTTTTTGGTGGACACCTTGCGGTTGCCGTGCATCAGCACCAGCAGCGGCTTGGCGTCTTGGTCTTCCATCACCAGGGTTTTGACCACATGAAACGGGTCCCAACCCAGCATCTGCGCGCTGTGCTGCGCGCCGCCATGCTCCAGATATTCGTAGGGGTGTTCGCTGAACACCACCTTCTGCGCCTTGAGGAACTGGGTGGCCGGGGTTTCGCTGACGCGTTCGTTGCGGGGGTCTTTTTTTGCCATGGGGGCATTTTCTACTGGGGCGGTGGGGATTGTGCTGCGGACTGGCGGGGGCGTCTACGACGCTCAAGCGAACCGTTCAGCAAGCGTCAAAAAATATGAACGGGGAGCTCCGTTCACTTTTTCGACTGTGACAAATGGCGGAAACCGACCCGAAGCGGTCGGTCGCGTCGCCTACTTGGGTGACTGTGGTGCAGAGGAAGCGGGTGTTCACGGCTGCTGACCAATTCACACAATGGGCCTAACCGTCCATTCGCAATGCTAATCATAATGCCGTCATTGACGGTTGCGAACCGATGATCTGACTTGCGTAATCGACGGCGATCTTCCACTTGCACATCTGAACCAATCGATTTGTTTGTAGCTGCGCTTCAAGTTTGCAATAGCCTAAGCCTGATCTTGCATTTTGAATAGCTTTTAGCCGTTCATTATTAATTCGTTCAAGGTTCAATTGGTTTTGACTGCGTTCAAAGGCCAGAGCAGCTTCAGGAGACGGACTAGAACTCAATGTCTCAAGCATCAAAATTGGCATGTAACGCCAAGGATTTTTCCTATTATCGGCATCGTACAGCGTTAGGTATTTCGTGCCTTCAATGTAGTCACAGATTACCGCATCAAATTGCGGATGATCTATGACCCATTGGGATACATCACTTTGCGCACACACCGGCCTTAGTTTATGCTTCTCTGATAAAGCCCTGACTTGATTCAGCCATTTATACGTTTCAACCTGTATCTCCAGGTTGAAATCTGGAGTCGCACAAAAATCGATGTCTCCAGCACTGGCTAGCACAACGGCGTTAGAAACCTCTTGTAACAGTGCTGAATCGGCAATTTCATTTGGAGTGCAATAGTTAATGTCAGCAACCAAGTAGATACCGACTTCAGCAAAGCTTTACGCTAATAGACGCGAACAAAATTGTCGGTCCAGCAAATAGCTATCAGTGGTCTTTTTTATTGGGTTCTGTATAGATTTGACCGCTTGAGGAATGGAATAGAGGCCGCCGACACGTGAGCGAGCGTACGATTCAATCCGCTTAAGAGATTCCACAGACAAGGGATTCTTCAACCGATACGCCGCCAGTCTAGATTGGTCGTTCATAAGAATCCTTTGGGGATTCTTAGACCACACACCTTTCGTGTCTGCATGAATAATCACGCTATCCAGGTATAGCATGACGTGTCCAAATCTCCCATTGGTCGCCTTAGCGATGCCAGTTCCGACAAATTTGCTTCGGGTGAATAGCACATCACCCTTTTGCAATACTGCCAGATCAAACTTCCATTTCTTTTTCTTGAGATGCACAATCGCCCCTAGCAATTAGGTTAAAGAATCTACGAGCATACGCAATTTGTTGAGGATTTCCTCAAACGCCGATGCCCGCTTCCGGAAGGCTGCAACTACTGCTTAGTGGTCGGTTGGGTGAGTTCAGTCTGCACACCCGGCCGACTGGTATCAGCCTATCGCTGGCTCACAGCGAGGTTAGGCCAACGGCTGCACCTGACCTTCAGTAGCAATCGTCGTCAAGTTGATGCCGAATAGCCCCAATGATGACCGTCCTGCTATCCACAATCTCAAACAACGCGACATAGCCCGTGTGGCCAAACGGAATAATCAGTTCACGGATAAAGGAACTGCTCCCCACCTTGCGACAGGCAAACGGCGACGATGCCAAAAATGCGATGCCGTTTTTGATAGCCCGCAGGGCTCTTTCCGGGATTTCGAGTTCGCCCGTTGCACTGTCCAATTCGCGTTGCAGCGCGAAGTCAAACGGTTGATCCAAATCTTCGGCTGCGGCTTGGCTGAATTCGACCGTGTATTTCATCCGCCGCGCTGCGCCAAGACCAGCCTGGCCGCAGCCAACTTGGCTTCCAGTTTGCTAACCACCACGTCGGCGGGGATGCCGCTGGCGTCAACCTTGGTCGCGTCGATGGCGGCAATGCCGCGCCGAATGAACTCGGCCTGGTTCTTGCGCTTGGCGACCGTGGTGCGCACCGCGTTTTCGACGAATTGCGACAAGGTTTCGCCTTGTTCCAGCACGCCTTCGAGCTCAAGCCGGAAATCAGGGGCAACGCGGATGGAGGGGAGTGTGGCGGTTTTCATGGGGAAATTGTGTTGCATATGCAATGCAATTTATCCATTCCAAGTCTTCTGCCAATGCCACTACATCGACGACTTGCGCGCCATGGCGCAGCGGTGACTCTTCGCCTGCCAAAGAGCAGAGGCAAATGGTTCGCACAGATTCATTTCGGACCTTGCCCTTTGCCGATACGCGAAAGCCATTGAAAAGCTGACATCACACAGACGGGTGCGCGCGCAACCAATCACGCAACGCATCATTCATACGCGTCTGCCAACCGGGGCCCGTGTTGCGGAATGCACTGAGCACATCTCGGTCAAAGCGAATGGCGACCTGCTCTTTCGTGCCGCTGCCAGCGGGACGGCCTCGCTTTTTGAGCGCTGCAACCAAGCCAGCCTGCAGCTCCTCACCGCTCAGAGGGCGATCGTCATCGTCCACGCCATCCCACACATAGTCGCTTCCCAGTGGCAGCGCACGCACTGCGGCTAGCACTTGGGCGCGGGAAAGTTCATTCATCTTGGAGCCAGGCATCGTACACCTCACGTTCTTCGTTGCTTGCGTGGCGAAAGCTAATGACGCGCGTTGCACCCTCGCGCTCGGTGTGTACCACCGTCAGCACCGCCAAAAAGCCCAATGCATAAGAAATGGACTGCGTTCGCACTTCGCCGCCACGCAGGATGGCAATGTCTAATCGGTAACGCGACTCCAGCACCTCTGCGGCATGCGCAAAGTCCAAGCCATGCTTGCGCAAATTGCGTTGGCGTTTGCTTTCGTCCCAGATCAGCGCGTCGCCTATGGCATTTATTGTAGATGCGTTTATTGCCCCTACCAGAGCCTGATTAACCTGTACCTGCGCGACTGTCTGGCCACTGGCCGACAGGTGCAAATCAATTGGCCGCAAGCGGCGTAGCCGGCCACCGTCGCTAAAGCGCCCCGGCCTGCCCGCCAACGCCACCACACCGATGGCTTGTGCGCCATCGGCAGCCTTGACTCCGCACCTTAAAAAAAAGCCAAAGCGTATGATTAAGTCCCATCCGTTTCACGAGGAGGCCCATCATGCGTACAAACCAACAATTCAGCATCACGCTGCCCACAGAAATGGCAAGCCTCGTTAAATCCAAGGTCGCGTCTGGCGACTACGCGACGGAGAGCGAAGTGATACGCGACGGCTTGCGCGTCTTGATGGCCCGCGACCGCGCCATGGAGCAGTGGCTTCAAACCCAGGTGGGACCGGCCTATGACGCACTCAAAGCGGACCCCCCCCGGGCTTTGCCCATTGCTGAGGTGCGTCAGCGTATCGCCGCCGTTCATGGGTCGGCCACGTCAAAAACCTGATGCTTGGTCCGGTCTAAATTTCAGGAAGGTGCGCAGCACCGCCGATCATGAAAGTTCCTTCAGGTTACCCGGTCGTCTTCACGCCGGAAGCCTTGTGACAGCTTGAGGAGCTGTATACCTGCATCGCACGTGTCGCCTCACCTGGGGTGGCACTGCGTTACACCAACGCAGTCGTCACCTATTCCTAGCGGTAAGCAAGCCAAAGCGCAGCTTCGGTCCTTTAAACGCATGGCTGCGAAGCAGTTATCAGATTGACACGCCCGGCCGCTTACGCGGCCACTGGAGTGCCGTGACGACAGACAAAAAACGGGACGGCTTGCGGCGAGATAACCGCGTCTTTTTTCGATGGCAAGAAATTTTGCAAGGGCAAACCCTTGGTTGACCTCACCTACAATTGACATTTATAGTGTCAACACTTGGGAGGTCAGATGAACAAGCCGTTGAATGTTGCCGCGCGTCAATTCAGATTGCGCGAATATCCCCTGAATGCCGTGAACTCCGATACGTGGCAAATGACGAGTGATGAGCCCACAGATCCCTTGGCCGGCCAATTGCTCGTGCGCAATCGCTGGCTTTCTGTCGACCCGGGTATGCGTGGCTGGATTACGCCCAAGCGCAGCTACATGCCGCCGGTTCGCCCCGGAGAGGTGATGCGTGCCTTTGGGGTGGCAGAAGTGGTGCACTCCAACGCAGAGGGCTTTAAACCCGGAGACGTGGTGACGGGATTTACGGGCGTACAGACTTTGGGACTGGTCAACGCGCAGATGGTCCGCAAAGTCGATTTGCGCTACGCGTCCGCACAACAGTACCTTAGTGGGCTGGGTATGACTGGGTACACCGCGTACTTCGGTTTGCTTGATGTGGGCAAGCCGCAATCGGGCCAAACCGTGGTGGTGTCGGCAGCGGCTGGCGCCGTAGGGTCTGTGGTTTGCCAGATTGCAAAAATCAAGGGTTGTAGAGTGGTGGGCATTGCCGGCGGTAAAGAGAAGACGCATTACCTGAAGGAAACACTGGGCTTGGACGCCGTCATCGACTACAAAGCGGGCGCCGTTGGTGACGCGCTCCAAGCCGCCGCGCCGCAGGGCATTGATGTGTATTTCGACAATGTTGGTGGCGACATACTGGACGCAGTTTTAATGCAAATTAATCACCACGCGCGCATCGTGGTGTGCGGCGGCATTTCTCAATACATCGATAGTGAACAGGTACGCGGCCCAGCGAACTACCTGCAACTGATAGCGCAGAGTGCAACAATGCAGGGCTTTACGATGCGGGACTACATGAACCGTGTTCCTGAAGCGTTTATGGCGCTTGCTGGATGGCAAGCAAAGGGTGAGGTCAGGTTCCGTGAACACGTGCTGCAAGGTATTGAGTCGTTTCCGCAAGCCTTTGACATGCTCTTTAGCGGTGCCAATCAAGGTAAGTTGCTGATCCAGCTCGAATCGGAGAATGCGTAGTGGTCGGGGCTTGGCGGGCTGGGCTGGCTTGGCTGGGGGCGCTGGCCCGGTGGAGCGCATTTCGGCTTCGGTATGACCGCTGGCGCAGGCTGGAGCTTGCCACCAACCCCACTTTGCAAGAAGTGCATCCCCTTAAGACAGCAGGTAAGGCTTTGGCCTTTTCTTTCACGACGCAAGCCACTGTGGGATTTGCGATGCCCGCCGAGCCTGGGTTGCTCTGGTGCTGGGCTTGTTCGCAGCATTGACACCTATTAATGATCCTGACCGCACTTTTAAAACCATAAGCGCATGCAAATCCTACGCACACCTGATTCCCGATTTGAAGGCCTACCCGAGTGGCCCTTCGAACCGCACTACACCACGATTAACGCCGACGACGGCACCCCCATCCGCATTGCACACGCCGAGCTGGGGCCAGTTGACGGTGAACCTATTTTGCTGATGCATGGCAACCCCAGCTGGTCTTACTTGCACCGCCACATGATGAGGCCGCTGGCGGCTACGGGGCGGCGGGTGATTGCAGTGGATTTGGTCGGCCATGGCCGCTCTGACAAACCCGCCTCCAAGGACGACTACACGCTGGCACGGCACATCGATTGGATGTCCAAATGGCTTCTGGCCATGGACCTGCAGCACACTACCTTGTACTGCCAGGACTGGGGTGGCACCATTGGGTTGCACCTTGTGTCCAACTTTCCCGAACGTTTTGACCGCGTGGTGGTCTCGAACAGCGGGATGCCGATAGGCAAGCGGGCCAATTGGTTTTTGAGTTTATGGACCAACTTAATGGGACGGGCTACGCGCTTTCCGTGGTTCATGTTCAAACCCGGCTTTGCAAAGCCACTAAGCGACGCGGCCTATCGCGCTTACCGTGCACCTCATCCCACGCCTGCTTACGAAAAAGGATTGGTCAAATTTCCTGTGCTGATCGCTGTGTCACCTGACAACCCGGGTGTCCCGCTGAATCGCGCCGCATGGACAAAACTGAAGACTTTCGATAAGCCCTTTCTCACTCTTTATGGTGCCAAAGATATTGTTGCTCGCGGTATAGATCGGAGCTTCCAGCGGCACATTCCCGGTGCCGCAGGCCAAGCCCATGAGCGTATGCCAACGGCAAAACATTTCATCCAGGAGGACGAGCCTGAATGGCTAGTGGAGCGAATCGTCAAGTTTCTGAAAGTTAAACCGTGAACGTCCCGCTGGAATCCGTTCTACCAGTCAGCTCTATGGGAAATTTTTTTCACTCATCTTTCTCGGCTGGTGCGGGGTGTTGACCGTGATTCCAGGACTTGCACATGATTTCAAGAACGACCGGGGCGCTGAGTCGATCGCTGGGCTGAAGCTGGAAGCGCAATGCGAGGCGGTGATTGGTGTCTTTGCCTGGCTCGGCGCTAGCCAGATCCGCTGGGGTCTACTCCTGCGTGCTGTCGCACTGCAGTCCACCATGCTGGTGCCCTTGCATTTGCTGCTGACTGTTCTTCAGCGCAGCCGACTACTGCCGCGCTGGTGGGCTAGAAATGGCATGGTTCGGCACCGGCCACCTGAGCACTACGCCAGTTTGGCTCTACTTCCCTTCGGTGTGTTCTTCATGTTTAAGGCGCGTACCCGCAAGGTCTAACACCTCCAACACGGCAAATACCCTATGCCCCGAGCAATCGCAGCCAATGTCGACAGTCGCCTTGCGCTCACCCTCTACCGTGCCCCGGTGGGTCTTTGGGTCGGCAAGATCCGCAGCTATCTTCGCAAGCCGGCTATCCCTTTCCTAGAACGCCTATCCACAGACCCGCTATTCCAAAGCGAGGCGATGCCCAAGGTCAAGCGCTTCATCAATTCCGTGATTCGGTTTTCCGACGGTACCTTGGTACAGGACACCGCTGACATCATCGACCGCTTAGAGCAAAACGGTCACGCTCACTTTTGTGTCCACCCGAAACAACCGCTGCAATACATGGTCGCACGCGCGCTCGACCTCTTTGGCGGGGAAGGGTTGGTGCGCGCAAGTATGCACGATCGATGGAGCTACCGCGACTACAACGAATCATTCTTGCGACACCAGTTCGGCCTAACCCACCGTGCGGCCGCCTAGGTGACTACTGGTTTGCTGAGCAAACGCGCTGCTCCGCGCGATGGACGAACAAGTCACCGCCAAGCTTGCTATGGACGAACAGGTCACCGCCAAGCTTGCTATGGGGCATCGCTAACGATGTAGGTTTTGAAGAGATGCCCTGGATGACACAGCCCCACTTTCTCACTCCTTTTTCTTTCTTTACAAGGACGCCACCACATGAACATTCTGCGCACCCCAGATTCCCGCTTTGAAAACCTGCTGGACTGGCCTTTCCAAGCCCACTACGCCGAAATTAGCGATGCAACCACCGGCCAATCCTTGCGGATAGCCTATGTGGACGAAGGCCCACGAGACGGCCCTACCGTCCTGCTGACGCACGGCGAGCCGACATGGTCGTACCTGTACCGCCACATCATTCCGAAACTCGTTGAACTAGGCTACCGCGTTGTTGCCCCGGACCTGATCGGCTTTGGCCGTTCGGACAAACTCGCCGACCGAAGCGACTACACCTACGAACGCCACGTGGCGTGGCTGAGCACCTGGCTCACGACCATGGACCTGCGGGACATTACCCTTTTTTGCCAAGACTGGGGCGGCCTGCTCGGGCTGCGCCTGGTTGCCGCTTTCCCGGACCGTTTTGCCCGCGTCCTTGCCGGCAACACCATGCTTCCAGTGGGAAACGACCCGGGAAAGGGGTTTTTGGATTGGCTCGCCTTTAGCCAAAGTACCAACGACCTCCCTATTGGCCAGATCGTTGCCATGGGTGTGACCCGCAAGCTCAGCCGCGAGGAGATAGCGGCCTACGACGCGCCCTTTCCCGACGTCACTTACAAGGCGGGCGCCTGCCAGTTCCCCACGCTGGTACCCATCACGCCACAGCATGCCTCGGTGGCCGAAAACAAAGCGGCCTGGGAAGTGCTGTCTGCGTTTGACAAACCTTTCATCACCACTTTCAGCGACAACGACCCCGTCACCAAAGGGGGCGACCTTGTTTTCCAGAAGTTCATCCCCGGCACCAAGGGCCAAGCACACGTCACGCTCAAAGGCGGCCACTTCTTGCAAGAAGACAGCCCAGACGACATTGTGGCCATCATCGATGGTGCGGTGAAGCGAGGTAGGGCCTGATGAAAGTTGCAGAGAAATTGGAAGCTATTCTCTAAATAACGACAGGGGTATTGCCGCCGTCGCCTTAATCGGCGCGCGGCCCTGACAGTACCGTCTGCTTGAGTGGGCCTGGAGTTACCCGAGGCCTCATCCGAGTTAGCCCGAGGCAAGGCAATGCACTGCGTGTTGATCAAGGACCGTTGACCACCTCGTGACCGGTGCAGAACGTAGCGGGCTTTAGACTCGGTCGCGCTCACGCAACTCGCGGCGCAATATCTTGCCCACGGGACTCTTGGGTAGTTCGTCCAAAAACTCTACCTCGCGGGGAACTTTGTAGGCGGTAAGGTTTTCGCGGCAATGCGTGATCAGCATCTCTTTGGTCAGTGCAGGCGATTTTTTGACCACAAAGAGCTTAATCTTCTCCCCTGTATCGGCGCTGGTCCTGCCTACGGCAGCAACTTCCAGCACGCCCGGATGCATCATGACCACCTCTTCCACCTCGTTGGGATAGACGTTGAAGCCAGATACGAGAATCATGTCCTTGATCCGGTCCACGATCTTCAGGTAGCCGTCCTCCTCCATGACGGCAATATCGCCGGTGCGCAAGAACCCGTCGGTCGTCATGACGGCAGCCGTCTCATTGGGACGTTGCCAATAGCCCTTCATCACCTGGGGGCCGCGCACGCAGAGTTCGCCGCGTTGACCGATCGGTAGCTCCACACCGTCTCCATTGCGTATCGACACCTCGGTGGAGGGCAAGGGAAAACCGATACCACCGCGGAACTCCTTGACGTTAAACGGGTTGACACTCACCGATGGGGAACACTCCGTAAGGCCATATCCTTCAAGCAAAGGCTTTGAAGTCACCTTTTGCCACTGCTCGGCGACGGCGCGCTGTGTGGCGGCCCCGCCACCGACACCGAAAATCAGCTTGCTAAAGTCGAGTTTGGCGAATTTGGGGTCGTTCAATAAGCCGATGAAAAGTGTGTTGACACCGGGCAGACTGGCAAATTTGTATTGCGACAAAACTTTTACAAAAGCCGGTATGTTGCGTGGATCAGATACCAGCACATTTGTGCCTCCTGTGTTTAAACCGCTCAGACAAGTGCCTAGCGCGTAGATGTGATACAGCGGAATGGCGATGATGCCTATCATGCTCTCGGTCTTGTCAATGATGGGGTCAAACCAGACCCTTCCCTGCTCTACGTTGGACAGCACGTTACGGTGCGTCAACATGGCACCTTTGGAGACACCCGTCGTTCCGCCGGTGTATTGAAGAAAGGCCAAATCATCGGCTTCGAAAGTCACAGGGTGAAAGACTGCCTGCGAACCCAGCGCCAACGCCTCGCGCAAGCTCACGCTGTCCGGCAAGCTGTAGGGCGGGATAGCTTTTTTGACGTGGCGAATCAGGAAATTTCCAACCACCCGCTTTGACCACGGTAGCATGTCGGTCAGCCCGGTGACTAACACGTGCTTGACCTTGGTATTGGCAATGACCTTCTCCAGCGTGTGCGCGAAGACCTCAATAACGACCATTGCTTCAGCACCCGAGTCCTTGAGCTGGTGCTCCAATTCGCGCGGCGTGTACATGGGGTTGACATTGACCACTACATATCCCGCGCGCAGCAGCCCAAATAGGCAGACCGGGTATTGCAGCAGGTTAGGCATCATCAGCGCAACCCTCGCTCCTTTGGGAAGCCGCAACACCGACTGGAAATAGGCCGCCACCTGCAGGCTCAAGGTGTCGATTTGTCGGTATGTCAGCGCCACGCCCGTTGCGCCGCTGGCAAAAGCGTTGCGGTGTGGGAACTTTGCTACCGCAGCTTCAACGTAATCGGAAATGGAGCCCAGCGCGTGAGCGTCGATTTCGTGCGGAACGCCAGGCGGATAGCTTTTGAGCCAAATCTTATCCATTGCGAACACCCTTTTTTCTTTGATATGTGGAACAGTGAGCGAAACAATCAGGCAAAGCGCTTGGTCAGACTAGGGCCGCTGCGGACGCAAGGACAACAGCAAAAACACAAGGGATAGGGCAAGAATGATGTAAGTTCCATAGGCCCCAGGGGGAGCTGACTCGACCTGCAAGGGCTTTAAGTAGCCAGCCAACAAGCGCAACAACTGCTCCAATGCAACCAAAGCCAACATTGCAGGCATCAAAAACCGATACCGAAGCAACACCACCCACTGCACGCAGGCCAGGAGCAATTGGCTGGCACCCCATTGGGAGAATATGGCCACAATGTTGGAGCCTCCAGCGACGTTGAGCGCGATGTGCGCGATGCTGCCGGCCCCCCCATCGGGTGCAAACAAGTGCACCAAGCTGCGCGCAGTACTGGTGACGGTGACAAGCGCAAAGAACCACAAAGCCCAGCGCGACCCTCTGTAGTGCAGGCTGGTGCGAGGGAGCAATTCGTCGAAGGACATGCCGCGCCTCAACCCCTGGCTGCAAGAAGCGAATTCACCAGTTCCACATACCTGCGTTGAGCGCCTTCTTGCGACAAGCCTACAAGCCCGGCCCAAGCTTTGTGTTTGAACATACCCATCATGTCTCCGGGTCCTTCGGACGGAGCATCGCCCTGGGTGCCTTGTTTATAAAGTGCGTACAGCGTCAACATCGTTTCATTGTCAGGACGGCTCGACATGGATTTTGAGGCTGCTAGGGCATCTAGGAATTGTTGATTCAGATCTGACATGAGGTACTCCAATTTCTGCAAAAAAGCACTATGAAAAATATATTGACACTGATATTGCCACAACATTTTTCGTTCTGCGATCAGGGTAAACCCTGGACAAATCGCTTACATCACGGAAACGATTGACATAAAAAAATCGTTCGATAATTTGACACTACAAATGTCACAACATATGATCAGTGAGCGAGATTGACACGGAGATGGTGGGTGTGCGTTGCTTCTAGGCGCATGCGCTGGGGCAGACAAATGGACAGGAGACGTCGGACATGTTAAAAAAATCGACCTGGGCATTGGTGCTCGTTTTGGTGCTTGGAGCCGCAGGCTTCTTCGCCGTAGGCGGAACTGCTGGCGTCGCGCTGCTGATGGTGAAGTACGTCGTTCGCAAGAGCTATGGCCCAACGCAGACCATTGAGTGGCAGGCCGCTCCTGTTGGCGTTAGCGCCGATAACACGGCAACAGGTTCGGCCCGCAGACCCCCCAACATCATTTTGATTATGGCGGACGACTTGGGATTTAACGACATTACTCTTAATGGCGGGGGCGTCGCTGGTGGCAAGGTAGCCACTCCGCATATCGACAGCATCGCTTCGCAAGGCGCTCACTTCACTAACGGCTACTCGGCAAACGCAACCTGTGCACCATCGCGCGCCTCTCTGATGACTGGTCGCTACGCTACGCGCTTTGGCTTTGAGTTCACGCCGACACCCAAGCAATTCATGAAGCTGGTTGTGGGTATTCCTGATCCGCAACAGCAGCATTCGGCCGTTTACCACGCAGAGCGTGAAAAGGACCTCATCGCCTATGAGGATATGGGCTTGCCAACCAAGGAAATTACCCTGGCCAAGCTACTTCAAGGAGGTGGGTACCACTCGGTGCACCTAGGCAAATGGCACTTGGGCGACAGTCCGCAATTCCGACCCTACAGCCATGGTTTTAACGAGTCGCTCTCGCTGCTTCATGGTGGATCCATGTACCTGCCAACCAAAGACCCAAACGTCGTGAACTCGAGACAGGACTTTGACAACATTGACAAATTTTTGTGGGCAGCCGAGCCCTGGGGGGTGCGCTTCAATAGCGGCAAACCGTTTCAACCCCCCAAATACTTGACCGACTACCTTACTGACGAGGCTGTGAAGGTCGTGGAAACCAATAAGAGCAGACCTTTCTTCATGTACCTTGCTTACAACGCGCCACACACTCCTTTGCAGGCCACGCGGGAAGACTTCGATGCACTGAGCTTCATACCTGATCACGCTACGCGGGTGTACGCCGCAATGATCCGCAACCTAGACCGCAACATCGGACGCGTGCTGCAGGCGCTCAAAGACCAGGGTGTCGACGACAACACACTGGTGATATTCACCAGCGACAACGGCGGCGCCCATTACATTGGAGTGGATGGGGTCAACGCACCCTACCGTGGCTGGAAGGCTACTTTTTTTGAAGGTGGAATCCGCGTGCCCTTCTTTATGCGCTGGCCTGCTGCAATTCCCAAAGGTGTGAAGGTGAATACAGCAGTCAATCACTTTGATGTGTTTGCTACCGCTGCGGCCGCTGCGAAACTGGAAGTTCCAAAGGACCGACCCATAGATGGTGTCAATCTACTGCCCTTCACGACCGGAATGGCCAAGGGCTCAGCGCATGAAGCACTTTTTTGGCGCACCGCCGAGTACCGCGTGGTGCGCACCCAGGATTGGAAACTGCAGGTCACCGAGCGGCCCAAGAAGGACTGGCTGTATCAGCTGTCTGTAGACCCCACCGAACGCAACAACCTCGCCACCAAGGAACCGGCACAGCTAGCCTCCATGAAGGCGCAGCTGGCGGCATGGGAAAAGGAACAGGTGAAACCACTTTGGCCATCGCTGGGAGAAGGTGCCATCGCCATCGACCGCACCCTCAAGGCACCGCCCGTGCCCAACGAAGATTACATTTATTACGCTAATTGATTATGCAAACACTGCCCGTCTTGTATGGTATGCCCGGCTCGCTTTACACCGCCAAGGTGCGCTCCTATCTGCGCAAGCAACGTATCGCCTTTGAAGAACGCCCGGCCGGTGACCCGCGCTTCATGACCGAGATACTCCCCCAAATCGGGCGCTGGATCATCCCAGTGGTTCAACTCCCCGACGGCACGCTGTTGCAGGATGGCGCAGTCATTATCGACCATTTCGAGGCGAAAGGCCTGGGACATGGGCCGCGCGCCCTGCCAGAAGACCCGGTATTGGCCGTACTCTCCCATTTGTTTGAACTTTTCGGCGGTGAAGGGCTCCTGCGGTCCGCGATGCACTATCGCTGGAACTTCGATGCCGACAACCTCGATTTTCTGCGCGCCGATTTCGGGAGCACCTTGGCCCCAGGCGCGTCAACGGCTCAACAAAACGAAGTGTTTCAATTCGCCAGCAAGCGTATGCGAGCAGCGACCGTGGCCTTTGGCGTCAATGCCACCACCCTATCTGAAGTAGAAGCCAGCACCATTGAATTCCTGCAACGCTTTGACCGCCACCTAGCAAATACGCCTTACTTGCTGGGTAGCACACCGACCTACGCAGACTACGGTCTTATCGCGCCTTTGTTTGCGCACCTTGGGCGCGACCCACTGCCCTCATCGCTTATGAAAAAAATCTCCCCGCGTGTCTGGCGCTGGGTGGAGCGTATGAATGCACCTGACGCCGATGCTGGTGAATACCTAGGTAAAGCAAGGGATTGGCTCAACCCCATGGACAACGCGCAGACACTAGAAGCCATGCTGCAATTCATAGCGGAAGACTACTTGCCCGAGCTTGCGGCTCACGTTGAATTTGCGAACAGCTGGCTTGGCAAGCGGCCCGACCTGGCCGCCGGTACCAATGGACACCCCAAGCCGGGCGAGCGAGCCATTGGCATAACGCAAGTTCAATGGCGTGGCCACAGCATGGATGTATTGGTCATGCCTTACCGTTTGTTCTTGCTTCAGCGCGTGCAAGATGCGGCTCAGCGGCTGAATACGGAGCAGGACAGACAACTGCGCGATCTCTTTTCGAGCACCGGATTGTCCGATGTACTCAAGCTAAGGTGCCGTCGGCGGGTGCTGCGCAAAGGGCATTTTGAAGTGTGGGGTCCGGAGACTGATGCGTCGCCCTAGGCCTTTGCGCTGAAGAGAAACTTTCCATTCAACCAATCTCAAGAACTTTATGAACATCGTCACACGCTTACTCGTCAACAAATTGGCACTATCAGAG
>JARXAU010000014.1 GCA_029865675.1 Rhodoferax sp. | reverse complement strand
GCGCTGAAATACGCTGGGGTCTTTGCGCCGCGCGCCGTCGTGCAGACGCCGCATGTTGATGTCAAGGTGGCCGCTGGTACAGCTGGCGTCGCAAGTAATGAACTCGTGCAGCACCCCACGGTAGTACCAGTCACAACGGTTGTTCACCAGCTGAGTGCGCGGGTAGCGATGGGAGCCGTCGCAGATATTGACCGAGTAGCTGTCTTGCGTCAGCGCTGGCATTTCAAAGTCTTGGGCCAGCTCCAGCAGGTCATCGGCGTCAATCACCAGGGAGTAGCTGGCATGCGGTCGGGCCAGGCGCAACGCTTCTGAGCGGTTGTGTGCGAAATCCTGCCACGGGCTTTCGTGCAGCGTGCCGGGAATGTCGCGAAGGTGCTGGCGGATGATGTCTTGCGTGCCGTCGGTGGAGCCGGTGTCCACAATGACCCAGTGGCTGATCAGCGGGCGGACGCTGTCGAGGCAGCGCTGGATCACCAGGGCCTCGTTTTTGACGATCATGCACAGGCATATATCGGTTTTAGTGTTCATTGCCTCAGTCCATTGCAATACAAGGCATGCAAGCGCGGGCGTGCGGCCCGCAACCGTACCTTGGGTAAAAAAGGTACGACTAGACAAACACCACGTCCCTGCACAGGGTGTAGCCCACCTTGTGCAGGGATTTGATCGTGGGCGACTCGGCGCCGACGCGGACGAGCTTTTTGCGCAAGCGCGCAATGCGCATTTCGAGGGCGGAGGGCGACGGGGACTCTTCGCCGGTGCCCAGAATCTCCATCAGTTGCCAGCGTTCCAGGGTTTGGCCAGGTGCCAAGGCCAGGGCGCTCAAAATTGCCTGTTCGCCCGTCGTCAGGCCAGTTTTCGCCGAGGGCCCAACGAGCTCCATCTTGTTTTTGTGAATTTGCAGTCGCTTTGCGTTGATGCTGAGCGTGAGCCGCAGCCTATTGCCCAAAGCGACAATGCCCGCGCTCAGCTCACTCGGGTGCACCGGTTGCGTCAGGTAAAGATCGGCACCGCTTTCGTAACCCTCCACACGGTCGCCCGAGCGGCTGCGCGCGGTAACAATCACGATGCCAGCCAAAGGTTGGGTGCTGCGAACCCGTTGGGTCAAGATCAGGCCATCGTCATCCTGCAGGCTAAGCCCGATGACGTAGATATCGGGCGCAAATGCACCAATGGCGTCAGTGATTTCCTCGGCCATGGCCACGCTGCGCACGCGGTGGCCCGCAGTTTGGAGCGCTTCGAGCGTCGCCGTAAAAGAGACGGCGTTGTTTTCAACAAAAAGAATGCTCAGCACAGCGTGTAAAAGAAGAATATTTGTTACTTTTCGATAATTTGCTATTTTTAACTAAAAACAAAAAAATCCTAACAATGTCTAACAATTTACGGCCGGGCCGCGTTGGCAGCTGCAAACTCGCAACAGATTCCCAGATCAGGCGGGAATTCGGTCTGTTTCACTCACCTCCCCACCCAGGCATTGGTGCGAGCACTCGCGGTGTTAGAGTGCGGCGTCACTCTGGGCTAGCGCCGCCCTTAGGCCGCCGCTACTCCTAGATTTTTGATGCCCTCCCGGTTCTCCAACGTTTTTCCGCTGCTGTTTGTCGTCCTATGGTCCACCGGCTTCATCGGCGCGCGGCTGGGCCTGCCGCACACCGAACCCCTGACCTTTTTGTTCGTGCGCTATGCAGCAGTGGTGCTGTTAATGCTGGCCATCGCGCTGGCTACCCGTGCACCCTGGCCCCAGGGCGCACGCGCCTGGTTCCACATTGGCGTATCGGGTTTGCTGGTGCACGGCGTGTACTTGGGTGGCGTGTTTATTGCCATTTCGCTGGGCTTGCCCGCCGGCGTGGCGGCGCTGGTGGTAGGCGTGCAGCCGCTGCTCACCGCCGTGGGCGCGGGCTGGCTGCTGGGCGAGACGGTGCTGCGCCGCCAGTGGCTGGGTTTGCTGCTGGGGCTAGGCGGCGTGGCGCTGGTGGTGGCGAATAAGCTGGGCACGGTTTTTCCGATGCAGGCCTTGCTGCCCTGCGTGGTGGCGCTCTTGGCCATTACGGCGGGCACGCTGTACCAAAAGCGTTTTTGCCCGGCCTTTGACTGGCGCACGGGCGCGGTCGCCCAGTTTGTGCCCACGGCGCTGGCCACCGGTCTGTGCGCCTGGATGTTTGAGACCGGCCGCATGGACCCGACCGGCGAGCTGGTGTTCGCCCTGGTCTGGCTGGTGCTGGTGCTGTCGGTGGGCGCGGTCAGCCTGCTCAATTGGCTGATACGCCAAAGCAGCGCGGTCAACATCGCCAGCCTCTTCTACCTGGTGCCGCCTTGCACCGCCATAGTGGCCTGGGGACTGTTTGGCGAATCTTTTTCGCCGCTGGCGCTAGGCGGCATGGCGCTGGTGGTGGGCGGGGTGTATTTGGCGCGGAAGTAGACTGGGGCGGCTAACGGCACGCATCCACCCACACCCCGCCCGTCACCTGCGCCATGAGCGCCGGGCTGATACGCACCGCGCTGTTGACCGAACCGGCCGCTGGTAGCACCTCGTCAAAGGCGCGCAGGCTGTGGTCCAGGTACACAGGCAGCGGGTGGGCCAAGCCAAAGGGGCAAACGCCGCCGACTGGATGGCCGGTGAGGTGCTCTACCTCGTGCACGGGCAGCATCTTGCCTTTGCCAAAAGCGGTTTTGAACTTAGTGTTGTCAATGCGCGCGTGGCCGCTGGCTACCAGTAACACCACGCGGCCGTCTCCCAGCCGAAAGGCCAGGGTTTTGGCAATGCGTCCGGGCTCCACGCCGTGGGCCAGCGCCGCCGACTCCACTGTGGGCGTGAGCGCCTCGGTCTCCAAGATGGGCAAATTTAGCTGGTGATGCGCAAAAAAGGCGCGTACCGACTGCAAACTCATGGCGCTGGCCCCGCCTCAGGTGCCGCCCACATAGGGATTGCGCACGCGCTCTGCGCCAAAGCTGCTTTCCGGGCCGTGGCCGGGGATGAACACGGTGGCGTTGCCCATGGGCCACAGGCGCTGGGTGATGCTGTTGATCAGCGTAGCGTGGTCGCCCTGCGGAAAGTCGGTGCGGCCAATGCTGCCGGCAAACAGCACGTCGCCCACAAAAGCGCGGCCTATGTCCGGCGAATAAAACACCACATGGCCGGGCGTGTGGCCAGGGCAGTGGCGCACTTGCAGGGTGTAGGGGCCTAGCGTGACCGTGTCGCCGTCGTGCAGCCAGCGCGTGGGCGTGAACGGGCGTGAGGGTGGAAAGCCATACGCGGCAGCCGCCATGGGCATGCCGTCAATCCAAAACTGGTCCGCCGGGTGCGGGCCAATGATGGGCAGGTGCAGCAGCTCGGCCAGGTCGGCGGTAGCGCCAGCGTGGTCCAGGTGGCCGTGGGTGATCCAGATTTGCTCCAGCGTCACGCCCAGGCGTTTGACGGTGGCCAGCAGCAACTCCATGTCCCCACCGGGGTCAATGATGGCGGCGCGGCGCTCTTCATCGCACCAAACGATAGAGCAGTTTTGTTGGAAGGCGGTGACGGGGACGGTTTGGTAGTGCAGCATGCGCGCAAGTTTCGCATAGGGCACCAGTACGGGCTTTGCGCGGGCGCAGGACGCGCGGCCCTTGTCGCGCCAGAAACTGGACGCGCGACCAGGTTGTGCGAAGGTTCAGCACTGATACGCTTGCCACACATGATTTCCCCCCGTAAACCCAGCGTTGAAGACTTCGCCCGCATTGGTGGACTGGAGGCCATGGTGCGCGGCGGCACGCTGTCGGTTTTTCCGCTGGTGATGTACCGGGCCTGGGGCAGTGCGGCGGTGGTGTCGCAAATCTATTTCGTCATAGGGCTGGTGTCGCTATTCACCGCGCTGATGGTGCCGGCGCTGGCGCGGCGCTTTCCACGGCGCAGTATTTATCTGTGGGCCAGTGGTCTGTATCTGGTGGGCGCGTTGTTGGGAGCTCTTGGGGACAAATTCACTACGGCTGCGCTGTTATGCAGCGTCATGGCAGCGGCTATATCCTTTGTTTGCTTTAACGCCTATGTGTTGGACCACGTTGCCAAAACGGACTTTGGCAAGCTGGAGACCTTGCGCCTGTTTTATGGCGGCGTGGGATGGGTGGTGGGGCCGGCGCTGGGCGTGTGGCTGCTAGGGGTGGCTGATTGGGCGCCGTTTGCACTGGTGGGGGCAGCCGCTGCACTGATTGTGCTGCTGGTGGCCCGAACGCCGCTGGGCAATGGCAAAGCGATTGCCAAGGCGCGGTCGGCGCGCCGCAGCCACCCGCTAGCCCATGTGCAACGTTTTTTTGCCCAGCCGCGTATGGTGACGGGCTGGCTACTACCGGTCATTCGATCCTGCGGCTGGTGGTTTTACTTTGTGTACGTGGGTATTTTTGCGCTGGAAAACGGTTTGGGCGACAAAGTGGGCGGTGTGGCCTCGTCGCTGGCGAACATGGGACTTTTCATGGCGCCGTTGATGCTGCTCTGGATGCGACGCCACTCGGTGCGCTTGGCGGTACGCGCGGGTTGCTTGGGCGGCGGGGTTTTGTTTTTGGCGGCTACGCTGCTTTCGCCGTGGCCCTGGGGAACGGTGGCTTTGCTGGTGGTGGGAACCGTTTTTTTGGTGCTGCTTGACACCTGCGCCGGCCTGCCCTTTTTGATGGCGGTCAAACCCTCCGAGCGTACCGAAATGTCGGCGGTGTATTCCAGCTTTCGCGACGCGTCGGGCATTTTGTCGCCCGGCATTGCCTGGCTGGTGTTGCAGTTTTTTCCGGTGGTAGGGGTGTTTGCCGTGGCGGGTGCGGCCTTGCTGGCCGCGTGGCTGGTGGCGGGCAAGCTGCACCCGGACCTGGGCGTGCCCGGTGCAGAGCGGCAGCGCAACAAGCAGCGGATTGCCTGACCCGGGCGCCGCGCTCACTTTCATGGGCGCGTGCCTGACCTAGACGCGCCGCGCTAGCCGGAGTAGCCCATCACCGCCACCACGTGCAAGCCGGTTCCAGTGGCGACAAAGGCATGCCAAATGGCGTGCGCATAACGCACCCGGTGGTCCAGCACAAAAAACACCACGCCTAGGGTGTAGGCGATGCCGCCGGCCAGCAACCAGCCCAGTCCCGCCAGAGGCACGCGTTCCAACATGGGCACAGCGGCCACCACCACCAGCCAGCCCATGGCCAGGTACAGGCCGGTGGACGCCCAAGGGTGGGACAGGCGGTCAAAGGCCTTGAGCGCTACCCCCGCAGCCGCCAGCGTCCAGACCACGCCAAACAAGGACCAGCCCCAGGGTCCGGCCAATGCGCCCAGAGCAAACGGCGTGTAGCTGCCCGCAATAAACAGGTAAATCGCGCTGTA
>JARXAU010000223.1 GCA_029865675.1 Rhodoferax sp. | reverse complement strand
CCGCAAGACCTGGGCCTTGCGCAGCGGAAGAAACTTAGAACAGTTTCTTGGGCAACTGCATGCTGCGAATGCGCTTGTAGTTACGCTTCACGGCAGCGGCTTTTTTGCGCTTGCGAATGGCGGTGGGCTTTTCGTAGAACTCGCGGGCGCGCAAGTCAGTGAGCAAGCCGAGCTTTTCGATGGTGCGTTTAAAGCGGCGCAGTGCGACGTCAAAGGGTTCGTTTTCTTTTACACGGATCGTTGTCATTAGGTAAGGGTGTCCAAAATGTGCCGACGCTGGTCACAGGGGAAGATCGGGCCTCCCGTACCAGGTGCAGCGTGTTCCCCGCTAAAAAGTTGATCAGGCAGCGGGGGTTTGCCAGCAAAGCCTTGGATTATAGCCGCGCCAAAACACACAGCTTTTCATCCAGCTGTGATTCAGCTTTGATCTTTCGCAGGGCATTGCCAATGGCATTGCCGGTCACTCTACCCATCAAACGACCCAGATTTGGCCCGCGCCAAAGCCGTGGCACACGCATGCGCGCTGGCCCAGGCCCATTGGAAGTTGTAGCCGCCTAGCCAGCCGGTTACGTCCACCACCTCGCCAATGAAATACAGCCCGCGTTGGCGTGACTCCATGGTTTGGCTCGACAGCACCGCTGTGCTCACCCCGCCGGCGGTCACTTCGGCCTTGCGGTAGCCCTCGGTGCCGCTGGGGGTGATTTCCCAGCGGCTGATGCGTTCGGCCAGCGCAGCAAGCGCTTTGTCGGGTGTGTCCGCCACCGCGCGGTCCCAGGGCTGGCCCACGGCGGTGCCTTGGGCGACCCAGGTTTCGGCCAGGCGACTGGGCACGATGGCGGCCAGTTCATTGGCCAGCAGCTTGCGCGAGCGGGTTTTGGCTTGCAGCAGTTGCTGGGCCACATCGCTGCCAGGGGCCAAGTTCAGGCGGACAGGGGTGTCTGCTCGCCAATAACTAGAGATTTGCAACACGCCCGGCCCGCTCAGCCCCCGGTGGGTGAACAACAGGTCTTCTGAAAACGACACGGCGGACTTTTTGCTGCCCGTGGCAATGTGCACCGGCAAAGACAGGCCCGAGAGTGGGGCAAACGGCGCCCATTGGGCCTCGTCAAAGGTCAGCGGCACCAGGGCGGGGCGTGTAGCCACCACTGGCAGCTCGAATTGGCGGGCAATGCGGTAGCCAAAGTCGGTGGCGCCGATTTTGGGAATGGACAGGCCGCCGGTGGCAATGACCACCGACTGGCAAGCGACCGTGCCGTGGCTGGTGTCTAGCAGGTAGCGCGGCGCTGGTTCGCCTGCCGACACAGAGTCTTGGTCCATGGCGCGCAGGCTGGTGACGCGGCAGGGTTGCCAGCGGGTGACGCCGCCGCTGGCGCACTCGGCCAGCAGCACATGGATGATGTCCTCGGCCGAGCGGTCGCAAAACAACTGGCCCTTGTGCTTTTCGTGGTGGGCCACGCCATGCTTGGCCAGCAAATTCACAAAATCGCGCGGCGTGTAGCGCGACAGGGCGGAGCGGCAAAAGCGCGGGTTGTCGCTGATGAAGTTGGCTGGCGTGGTGTCTAGGTTGGTGAAATTGCAGCGGCCACCGCCGGAAATGCGGATTTTTTCGGCCACCTTGTCGGCGTGGTCTATCACCAGCACTTTGAGGCCGCGCTGCCCGGCTGCGCCCGCGCAAAACAATCCTGCCGCGCCTGCGCCTACTACCACCACATCAAACCATTCCATGGCGGCGAGTGTAGGCGCAGGCCCCCGCTGCGGGCCTGGCGTGTCTAGGCCACCAGTGGCAGGCTGCGGTGGCGCTGGCCGTTCAAGGTGAACAGCGCGTTGGCTACCGCCGGCGCAATGGGCGGCAAGCCCGGCTCGCCCACGCCGCCAGGCGTGCGCTCGCTGGCGACGATGTGGGTTTCCACCACCGGCGCCTGGGCGAGTTGCAGCATGGGGTAATTGGTGAAGTTGCTTTGCTGCACCACGCCGCCTGCAATGTCAATCTTGCCCCACAGGGCAGCGGTGATGCCCATCACCACGGCGCCCTCCATTTGCTGGGCCACGATGGCGGGGTTGACCACGGTGCCGCAGTCGATGGCGCAGACCACGCGGTGTACGCGCGGCACGCCGCCCTCCAGGGACACCTCGGCCACTTGGGCCACGATGGAGCCAAAAGACTCGTGCAAGGCAATGCCCCGCGCGCGACCGGCGGGCAGCGCGCTGCCCCATTGGGCTTTGCTGGCGGCCAGGTTGAGCACCGCCAAGTAGCGCGGCGCGGCTTGCAGCAGGCTGCGGCGAAACTCCAACGGGTCTTTTTGCGTGGCTGCCGCCAACTCGTCGATAAAGCTCTCGGAGAAAAAGGCGTTGTGCGAATGCCCCACCGAGCGCCAAAAGCCCACGGGCACGCCCATGCTGGTGGCCACGTGCGCCATGTGCTGGTGGGTAAAGCCATAAGGCAGGTCGAACAAGCCCTCGGCAGTGGTTTTGTCTGGCATGTCCACCGGGCCAGCGAGCAGCGGCACGGCGCGCTCCATCCAGCGTGGTGAGATAGCGTCGCCTGCGGACTTGATGCGCAGGCTTTGCACCTGGCCTTGTGCGTCTACCGTGGCTTTGAGCCGCGCGGCGTGCATGGGGCGGTAGAAGTCGTGACCCATGTCCTCTTCGCGCGACCAGGACAGTTGCACCGGCTTGCCTGCGGTGGCTATCGCTACTGTCACCGCCTGGGCGATAAAGTCCACGTCCAGGCGCCGGCCGAATCCACCACCCAGCAAGGTGACATGAACTGTCACTTTGTCTTCGCTCACCCCCGCAGCCTTGGCTGCTGCGGCCAGCGCGGACGACGGCACTTGCGTTGGCGCCCAAACTTCCACCAAGCCGTCTTTGACCTGCGCGGTGCAGTTCATCGGCTCCATGGTGGCGTGCGCCAGGTAGGGCGCGGTGTAGCTGGCCTCCAGGGTTTTGGACGCAGACTTTTCAGTGGCGTCGATGTCGCCCTTGTTAAAGAAAGTGAAGCCGCTTTCGCGGTCTAGCTGGTTTTGCAGTTCGGCGGCAATCGCCTTGGTGTCCAGCGCGCCTTGGGGGCGTTGCTGCCACTGGGCGACCACGGCCTGGGCGCCCTGGCGGGCGTGCCAGGTGGTCTGGCCCACCACGGCAAAACCGGCGCTTGAGCCATGCGCTGCGTCCAAGGCCACCACCTGCTGCACACCGGGCAAGGCCAGCGCCGCTTTGCTGTCCAGCGACGCAACGCTGCCGCCCAGCATGGGCGACATGCGCACGGCAGCAAACAGCAGCCCAGGCAAGCGCACGTCCATGCCAAAGCCTGCGCTGCCATTGGCTTTGGCAATCAGGTCAGAGCGCGGGGCCGCTGTGCCGATCAGCTTCCAGTCCTTGCGGTCTTTGGGTACTACATTCGCAGGTGTGCTGCCGGCCGCAGCCTGCGCCAGCTCGCCATAGTGGGCCGACGGGCCGGAAGCGTGCTGCAGGCGTCCGGCGGTGACGGTGATTTCTGAGGCAGGCACCTTCCACTGCGCGGCGGCGGCGTCCACCAAGCTTGCGCGTGCGGTGGCTGCGGCCATGCGCAGCGGCTCCCATCCATCGGCCACGCTGGTCGAGCCGCCGGTGGCGCTCACGCCCAGCTCGCGCGCCAGCTTGCGCACCACCCATTCGCCCATCTGGACCGTGGCTGGCTTGGCGCCACCTTCCGAATCCAGTGGGTGAAAGGGCAGGCTGCCCAAAAACAGAGACACATTGCCGTAAATGGCGTCAGTGCCTGCTTGCTCCAGGCGCACGCGCGCTAGCGGCACGTCCAGTTCTTCGGCTACCAGCATAGCGAGGGCGGTGTGCACGCCCTGGCCCATTTCGCTGCGCGCCATGGCCAGCACCACGCTGCCGTCTTGGGCGATCTTGATCCAGCCGTTCAGCGCCACATCGCCCTGCGTAGACAACATGGTGTCGGGCGTGCCCAGGCGCGAGCGCGCGGGCATCACGCCCCAGCCCACCACCAAGGCGCCAGTGGCGCCCAGTGCGCTCAGTATCCAGGTGCGGCGCTTCATGCAGTCACCTCTTGCGCTGGGGCCGCGACTTGGGCCGTAGTGACTTGGCCCGTGCCCGCTGCCCGGTGGATGGCGGCGCGTACCCGCTGGTAGGTGCCGCAGCGGCAGATGTTGGTCATGGCGGCGTCAATGTCGGCGTCGCTGGGTTGGGGCGTGCGCTCTAGCAGCGCTGCGGCGGCCATGAGCATGCCGCTTTGGCAGTAGCCGCATTGGGGCACTTGCTCGGCCACCCAGGCCAGTTGCAGGGCGTGGGGTTGCGCGGCGCTGCCCAAGGATTCGATGGTGCGAATGCTTTTGCCCACCGTCAAAGACGCTGGCGTCACGCAGGAGCGCACCGCTTGGCCGTCCACCAGCACGGTGCAGGCGCCACAGGCGGCCACGCCGCAGCCAAACTTGGTGCCGGTGAGTTGGAGTTGGTCGCGCAATACCCACAAAAGGGGCATATCGGCAGGCGTGTCGGTTTGCACCGCTTGGCCGTTGATGGTCAGGTTCATGGGCTTTTTCCTCAATTGGACGGTGCCCGCATGGTAATAGAAGCCGCTCCACCGTACGCTTTCAGTCGACGACCAAATAGATCATCAAATCGACCATCTTTCAAGGCGGCACCGCAAGCCGCGCCTGCCGTGGTGCGCACCGCAGGCGCGGGGCCTACTTGACCAGCACCACGGGCTGTTTGGACAGCGCACACACACGCTGGGCGACCGAACCGAGCACCAGGTCGCCAAAGCCGGAGCGGCCTTTGCTGCCCAGCACGATGACGTCGAACTTGCCCGCGCTGGCGGTGCCCAGTATTTCTTCCACCACGTTGCCGAACTTGATGACCATGTCGTGCGCCAAGTGGGCTTTGTCCAGCAGTTTGCGCGCGGGCTTGAGGTCACGCTCGCTCACTTGGCGAAAGTAGTCGTCCAAGCCGTCCTTGGGCAGGTGTTTGGCCAGATGGCGCAGCCCGGTTTCGTCGTGCACCGTTACCAGGGTGATGTGGGGCGCTTGGGCCAACGCGCCGCCAAGCCCTATGGCGTACTTCACCGCCTGCAGTGCAGATTTAGAGCCATCAATCGCGATCAGAATTTTCATGCCAGTCTCCATGTAGGTTGTTGGATTCAAGGTGGGTTGAGCGGCATTCATTGTTGGCTCTATTTGCACCCGCCTTGTCCTGGGTCTATGGTCGTTGACGGTGTGCGGGCGTATATTGATTCTTGTCAATGAACCCATGTAAACCATAAAACAAAGTGCTGGCACCTAACGACATGGGCTTGTGGATCAAGCTGAGTGTGGCTTTGGGCATAGGGCTGCTGGTGGGCGCTGAGCGCGAACGGCGCAAAGGCCCGGACCCGCAGCGCAGCGCTGCGGGCATCCGCACCTTTGCGATCAGCGCACTGTCTGGCGGCGTGGCCACTGCGCTGGACCAACCCTTTGCCTTATTGGTGGTCTTGCTCATTGTGGGCGGCCTGTCCGTGGTCGCTTACCAGCGCAACCACGCGCGCGATGCGGGGCTGACTTCTGAGGTGGCGCTGCTGCTGACCTGCCTGCTGGGCGCCTTGTGTGTGACCCGCCCGGCCATGGGCGCAGGCATTGGCGTCACGCTGGCGGCCTTGCTGGCCGGGCGTGACCAAATGCACCAGTTTGTTCGCCGGGCGCTCACCCAGGCTGAGCTGCACGACGTCATCCTGTTTTTGGGCATGGCCTAGATTGCGCTGCCGCTGGCGCCCGACCGCTATATAGGCCCGTGGCAGGCCATCAACCCCCATGCCGTGGTGCGCTTTGTGGTGATGATCATGGCCGTGGGTGCCATGGGCCATATGGGGCGGCGGCTGCTAGGCTCGCAATACGGGCTGGCGGTGAGCGGTCTGGCGGGGGGCTTTGTCTCCAGCACGGCCACTATTTATGCCATGGCCAAGCTCTCCAAGCAGGACGCTGCGCAACTGCGCGGTGCAGCGGCTGGGGCCGTGTTGTCCACGGTGGCGACCATGGTGCAGCTGTCCCTGGCGCTGTGGTTGCTGCTGCCCGGTTTGTTTGTGATTGTGCTGTTGCCCCTGCTTGCTGGGGCAGCAGCGGCTGCGCTGTACGCGCTGGCGCTCATGGTAAGCGGCCATCCCGCACGGCCATCGGCCTGGGGCGGAGTGGTTCAGGGCCATGCTTTTGAGCTGCAAGCCACCTTCACCCTGGCCGGCTTTGTGCTGGTCGTTACTTTGGTGGCGGCTGCGCTCAATGCCTGGCTGGGGCCGCGCGCGCTGGTCTACGGTGCGGCAGCTACCGGCTTGGTCGACGCCCACTCGGTGGTGGCCTCGGTGAGTGCCTTGGTGGGCAGCGGCAAGCTGGCGCTGGCCGATACACCCTGGGCCGTGCTGACCGCTTTGTCGACCAACACCTTTACCAAGGCAGTGATCGTGCTGTACACCGGCAGCCCGGGCTACCGCTTGCGCGTGCTGCCCGGTCTGATTTTGCTGATGGCGGCGGTGTGGGTGGCTGCCGTGCTTGCCTTGGGCTCGCACTCACTTTGATGAAGGTGCGCAGCACCCCCAAATGAAGCTGCGCAACACCCCCCATCATGAGAGTGTCTTCACCTCTTAGGCTTCACGGCGCAGGGCGCTCTCGGACACGCAAGCGCTGGCTGCGGCCAAGCCGCGCAGCACATCGCCCACCACAATCACGCTGGGGCTGCCCAGCCCTTCGCGGCCCAGCGTGGCGTGCAGCGTGGACAAAGTGGCCGTGGCGTGGCGCTGGGTGGGCAGGCTGGCGTTTTGGATGATGGCGATCGGCGTGTCGGCGTCCAGGCCTTGCAGCAGCGCCTGCTCAATGGCGGCGGCGCCGCTTACGCCCATGTAAATCACCAGGGTGAGCTTGGCCTGGCGCGCGGTGTGCGACAGCGCCACCCAATCGGTGCCACTGTCGCCCGGCTTGGCGTGGCCGGTGACGAAGACCACGCCGTGCGCGTGCTCGCGGTGGGTGAGCGGCACGTTCAGACTGGTGAGCGCCGCCAGGCCCGAGGTAATGCCGTTGACGACTTGCACCGCAATGCCTGCGGCTTGCAGCGCTTCCACCTCTTCGCCGCCCCGGCCAAAAACAAAAGGGTCACCACCCTTGAGCCGCACTACCTGTTCGCCGCGCTGCGCTTCGCTGACCATCAGCTTTTCAATAAACGCCTGCGGCGTGCTGGCGCAGCCGCCGCGTTTGCCCACGTAGACCACGCGGGCGCTGGGCGCGGCGTGGGCCAGCACAGCGTCGTTCACCAAGTCGTCCACCATCAGCACCGTGGCGCTGCCAATGGCTTTGACCGCTTTGAGCGTGAGCAAGTCGGGGTCGCCGGGGCCTGCGCCCACCAGGGTGACGCTGCCCATGGAGGGGCTAGAAAAAGTGGACATAAAGACAGATCACAAAGTAGCGGCCAGGTGCAAGACGTGGGCCACTTGTTGGGCAATGGGGGCGGGCACCGGTAGCTGGCCGTTCAGCACCGCGCGGATGTAGGCGGCGGTGGACGCGGCGTCGATGGCCGTGGGCAAGGCGGGCAGCTCGCCCAGGCTGCCGGTTTGCGGTGCTTGCAGCAGCACGGGCGCGCCGTGCACAAAGGCCTGCATTTTGGGCGTGCGCCGGGGGTCGGCCACGGCCTCGCCCTCGGTGCCGCGCAGCAGCAGCGCGTTGGCTTGAACGAGCGCCAGCGTGGCGGCCATGGACGTGGCGTATTCGGGGTGGGTGTAGCTGGTCACCAGCAGGCTGGGGCCTTGGCTGGGGTTCATGAGCTTGACCAGGCTGTGCGCCGAGTTGCGCAAGTTGACCACCCGGCGGACATCAAGCAGGCGTTGCAGGCCTGGATGCAACAGCGCCGTGGGCACAAAGGCCACACGGCCCGGCGCAATCGCGGTGATGGTGCTTTCTGGGGCAATTCCCAGCGCTGCCAGCACCTCGGCGGTGAACACGCGCCGGCTCTCGGTGGCCGCGCCGTGCACCAGTACCGGCCAGCCTTCGCGCGCCAGCAGCAGCGCCAGCAGGGGCGTGAGCACCGGCAGCTTGCGCGCCCCGTTGTAGCTGGGAATGGCGATGAGCGGCTTGTCGCCCGCAGGCACGTGGTGCAGGCGCGCGGCGGTGGCGTCCAGAAAACCGGCCATCTCCTGGGGCGTTTCGCCCTTGATGCGCATGGCCAGGCAAAAGGCGCCCACCTCCAAGTCGGTCACGCTGCCGTCGAGCAACTGGCCCCACAAGTCGGCGGCTTGTTCGCGGCTGAGTGCGCGCGCGCCGTCTTTGCCACGCCCGATTTCCTTGAGGTAAGTGCCTATGCCCATGGGCGGATTGTCGGCGACGGCTGGGGGCGCTGGCGCTATGAGCTTATGGAGCTCCGAGTCTGAACTAACAACGGCGTAGCTCGTCTTGCGCGCGGGGTGCGTGCTTTACGGCCCGCCAATAGTGATACTGCCAAGCCGTCACAAACCCGGCCTTGCGGTACAAGCCCTGCGCCACCGTGTTGTCGTCTTCCACCTGCAAAAACACGCGGTGTACGCCTTGCGCTGCCGCATGCGCAGCCAGGCCGGCCAGGATGCGCGATGCCAACCCACGGCCTTGGGCGCTGGGCGCGGTGCGCATGCCGTGGATGCTGAGCCAGCCGTGGCTGATCGACCCCGTGCCTGCCGCCAGCGCCTGGCCGCCTTCGCTCACATGGGCATACACCACGTGGCGGCTGCGGCTGAGCAACTGCACGCGGTGGGCGCCGTCTACCGGGTCAAAGCCGTATGCGGTGTAGACCGAGGCCCACTGTGCGCTGGGCGCCGCGCTTAGCGTGGCTGCATCAAGTGGCGCCAGGCGTAGCAGGCCGGCGAGTTCGGCCACTTGGACCAGCACGCCATGCGCGCCGGTATAGCCCATGGTGTGCAGCGCGCTAGCTGCCTCGGCGCTGATCAAACCCTCGGGCAGTCGAAACACAGTGGCTCGGCCGCTTTGCTGGTAGTGCGCCTCAATCTGGCGCAACTCGGGCACTGAAAGTGGCGTATGCGCCAGCGGCACTGCGCTTTGTGCACGGCCAACGGGCAGGGGGTCGTAGGGCAGAAGCCAGCCGGGAAACTCGTTCACTTCGGCTGGGCACACGGCGTCCAGCGTGGCGCGTTCTATGGACTCAACGTCGGGAAAGGGGTACATGCCGGGAATTGTGCCCCAGGCACTGCCCTAAACTCCCCCGCCTGTATGACCCACGATATAGCCCCAGCCGCCGCCGCGCACTCGCCCGAAAACCGGGGGGAACCCACCTTGGTGCTGGGCTTTGAGTCCTCGTGCGACGAAACCGGCGTGGCGCTGGTTGCCATGCGCGCGGGCGCGGTGCCAGTGCTGCTGGCCCACGCCTTGTACAGCCAGGTGGAGATGCACCAGGCCTTTGGCGGCGTGGTGCCCGAGCTGGCCAGCCGCGACCACATCCGCCGCGTGCTGCCGCTCACCACCGAGGTGCTGGACAAGTCGGGCCACCAACTGGCCGACGTGGACGTGGTGGCTTACACACGCGGCCCCGGTCTGGCCGGGGCTTTGCTGGTGGGCGCGGGCGTGGCCTGCGCGTTAGCGGCCGCCCTGAACAAGCCGGTACTGGGCGTGCACCACCTGGAGGGGCATTTGCTTTCGCCGTTTTTAAGTGCCGACCCGCCGGAGTTTCCGTTTGTCGCGCTGCTGGTGTCCGGCGGCCACACCCAGCTCATGCGGGTGGACGGCGTGGGCCGCTACGCGCTGCTGGGCGAAACCATTGACGACGCCGCAGGCGAAGCCTTTGACAAGTCCGCCAAGCTCATGGGCCTGGGCTACCCCGGCGGCCCGGCGCTGGCGGCACTGGCCGAGCAGGGCGACCCGCAGGCCTTTGCCTTGCCGCGCCCGTTGCTGCACAGCGGCAACCTCGATTTTTCTTTCGCTGGTCTCAAAACCGCCGTGCTGGTGCAGTCGCAAAAAATGGTGGCGGCCCAGGAGGCGCTGGAGTGGGACGGCGCGCAAGCAGGCGCCAAGCTGGCCTCGGGCGCCACGCCAGGCTTTGAGAAGCTGCCCCTCAAGGCGCGCGCCAACCTGGCGGCGTCCACCCAAGCGGCCATTGCCGATGTGCTGGTCAAAAAATCGCTTACCGCGCTCAAAACCACGGGCCTCAAGCGCCTGGTGGTGGCCGGGGGCGTGGGGGCCAACAAAAGCCTGCGCGCCCAACTCAACGCCGAATGCGCCAAGCGCGGCGTGCGCGTGCACTACCCCGAGCTGCACCTGTGCACCGACAACGGCGCCATGATCGCCATGGCGGCCGCCATGCGCCTGCAAAGCGGCCTGCAGGCGGCGCGCAGAGACTACGCTTTTGACGTCAAGCCGCGCTGGCCGCTGCATGCTTTGTAAGCGCAGCGCAGCCCCGGCTGTGCGCCGGGGCTCAAGCGCTTTAGGCAATCGCCAGTTCGGTCGCTTTGCTCACCGGCACCAGCTTGGCCAGCGTCAGGCTGAGCACGCCGTTTTCCAGCTTGGCGCTGCTGGCGGCGGTGTCAATCTCTTGGCCGAACTCATAGGCTGCGCGGTAGCGCCGGGGTGCGTCGTCTTTGGACTCGATGCGCACAATTGCGCCTTCGATGCGGATGGTCAACTGCTCTTTGGCGATGCCGGGAACGTCCAGCGTGAGCGTGAACTGCTTGTCATCTTGTGTGATCTCGGCGTCGTGTGCGCTGGCGCTGCGGGTCGCCGCGAGAGTTTTTTCCAAAAACTGGGCGGCAGCGTTGCCCGTTTGGGCGTAGACGCGTCTGCGCAGCGGATGGTCAAAAGCGGTACCAAAACCAGCGGCCAAAGGGGAGGGGGTCGTCGCAAAAAACATAAGGGCTCCAAGTACACTGCGCGGCCCCCACAGCGGGCGCCGCATGGACCAGAGGTGTGCGCGTTCCCCGGCAATTCAAGCGTTTTTCTGCATGTTTATTCTTCTCCCCCAGGCCTTGAAATCGCTTGCTACGGCGCTATGTGCGCTCGTTTTTCTCAGGGCAGGCGGGGCCTTTGTGGCCCAGGCGCAGACGCCG
>JARXAU010000222.1 GCA_029865675.1 Rhodoferax sp. | reverse complement strand
GTTTTGCCGCTGCCAGTGGCCCCAAACAGCAAAAAGGGCCCCGTTGAGCCTTCGATTTGTTCGACCACGGTCGACTGCTCTGGCGTCAAAACCGGCACGGGCTCTGGCCCTGCGCCATGCGACGCGCCCAGCCCTGAAGACGCGTCCGGTGAAGCTATCACCTTGGCGTTGGCCGCTTGGCTTCGCAAGCGCCTGCGTTGCATCTGCTGGGGGGTGAGGTCGCGCAACTGGGGAGGCAGGGCGGCTAGTGCGACTTCTCCAATGGACCGTTGGTAGTACTGCGCGGCGAAGCGAACCAACTGCTGCCAGGCCAGCCCCAAGGGCGCGACGACGTCCAGTACGCCCGTGATTTCACGCACTTTGTCTTCCGCGATCTCGCCAACTGCATCGTTTTCCGCAACGGGCCACACCACACCCAAGGTCTCGCGTTTGCCCAATGGCACGCGCACCAGCGTGCCTTCGGCAAGCGGCACGGCGCTGCGGTAAGTGAGGACAGGGCCAAGCGACGAATGCGCCGGACTCTGCACCAAGATGGACAGCCAAACGCTCATGGGTCAGGGTTCCAGTGCGAGGCGCAAGGAGTGTCGAAAAGCTGCAGTCGGCATTTTTTAAAGTGAAACTCGACGCTAAGTGCTTGATTTTTATGGCTTATTGAAATTACCCCCAAATTCTGTGGATAACTTTGTTGATATCACGCCAGCAGACGGTCTGCGCCAAGCTAAATGCAGTTGATTTCCAGATTGCTTATTAAATAGGCATTTCCAAAAAATACATATAAATCAACGACTTACGGTGTGTAGCGAACTTCACGGTTACTAAAAATGGGTCACAAAGTGACCGATAAAACAATTTAAATTTTTTGTGCATAACCGGCTTGACGTATCACCAAAAAAATGTCTAAAAGGCCTCAACTGGACCCAAGCCTTTGATCAAAGCAAGCTTCGCCAGGGTCGCACGGGCCTTGCGGCAGACGCCCATTTTTTGGCAGCGGCTGTTGAGCGTCGCTTTTCTGACATTCGAATCTAAAATTTTAAAGACCGCACCTAAGTCGATGATCTGTATGAGGATTGCCGCTTAGGCTTGTTTTCTGTTGATAACTTTGTTGATATCTCTGGAGCCATTCCACAAAAGCCACGTAAACCCGAGGTTTCAGCGCATTGCCTTGAAAACGAGCAAAAATAAAAACCTATAAATATCAAGCACTTAGCCCGTGCGTTGTCTGCCAATCTTCGTGCACTACTTCGCTTCATTAGGGGCAAAACAGCGCCAAGTTTTGTGCACAAGTAGCAAAATCAACGCGAGTGCCAGCGGACTTGTGGTGCCTCAAGGCAGCGGCCCACGGGACATTGTTAGGTCCGCATCAGGCGCGATTGCGTGTGCACGGCCTCGACCAACGCCGCTACATGCTCTGGGGGGGTGTGCTGGCTGATGCCGTGCCCCAAGTTGAAAATGTGTGTCGGCCCCGCCCCGGCACCTTGGTGGGGTGCGCCAAAGCTAGCTAGCACCCGCGCCACCTCCGCAGCAATGTGGGCTGGGGGTGCAAACAGCACGTTGGGGTCAATATTTCCCTGGAGTGCTTTGCCGGGAGTGCCAGAGCTACCCCCCACGGCTGCCCGCGCGGCTCCCAAGTTGACAGTCCAGTCCAGGCCAAGCACATCGCATTCCAAGGTCGCCATGTTTTGCAGCCAGAGCCCACCGCCCTTGGTAAACACAATCCGTGGAATAACTTGCCCCTCTGGACCATGGCGTTTGAGCTGTGCCAACACGCGTTCGGTGTACGCCAGGCTGAAAGTTTGGAACGCGCCATCGGCAAGCACTCCGCCCCAACTGTCAAACACCATGACCGCCTGAGCGCCCGCGTCGATTTGGGCGTTAAGGTAGGCGGCCACAGCGTTTGCGTTGACTTCCAAAATGCGGTGCATAAGATCCGGGCGGGCATACAGCATGGTTTTTACCAGCCGGTAGTCATCCGATCCCGCGCCTTCGACCATGTAGCAAGCCAGCGTCCAAGGACTCCCGGAAAATCCTATCAAAGGTACGCGTCCGCGTCCATCGGGCTGTCGCAGGGCTTGGCGAATAGATGTAACGGCGTCAAACACATACCGAAGCTTCTCCATGTCTGGCACTTCCAGCCTTGCTACTGCCGCTTCGTCGCGCACTGGATTCGCAAAACGCGGGCCTTCGCCTAGCGCGAAACTCAGACCCAAACCCATCGCATCCGGCACGGTAAGGATGTCACTGAACAAAATTGCCGCGTCCAAGGGGTAACGGTCTAGGGGCTGCATCGTTACTTCCGTTGCGTAGTCGCGGTTGGTGGCCAGTCCCATAAAGCTGCCAGCTTTGGCCCGCGTAGCCCGGTACTCGGGCAGGTAGCGCCCTGCCTGGCGCATGAGCCACAAAGGTGTGTGGGCAGTGGCCTGGCGCAAGCAGGCCCGCAAAAAAGTGTCGTTGTGCAGCGGTGCAAAGGTCGCGCGGAGTACTTCGGGCGTGGGCAAAGGGCTCATAAAGTTCATAAGTTGTACCGGTGTCTCTTTCGCAACCACAAAAAGGCGCCCCGCAGCGCCACACTGGGGATCTCAGGGCGGCCAAGTGTAAGCAACTATTTGCCCCCAAAGCCGAGCTTCGTTGCAACCCTTGCGCGAAGTTTCAGGGGCACACCGGTGAACACATGGATCCATGAAAATGGTTGTTGATTTGAATATTGAATAGCTATACTTTCCTCTTAAAAAGGGGCGCATGTGACAGCTACATTCAACGATCTTTGGGCTGAGCGCAGCGCCTGGCGCGGTGAGTTTTCTTTTCTTTTGCGGCTTTTTTCGCAATGGTTGAAAGAAAACGGACTTCTCGATTCGGCCGTAGCGGCTCGCATCGCCCAGCTAGAGCAGCAGGTTCGATTCGAAAAACTCACCATCGCTTTTGTGGCTGAGTATTCGCGTGGCAAGTCCGAATTGATCAACGCTTTGTTCTTTGCCGACTATGGCCGCCGAATCCTGCCCGCCAGGGCGGGGCGCACCACCATGTGCCCGACTGAAATCGGCTACGAACCCGGCACTGCCACGTGCTTGCGCTTGTTGCCTATCCAAACCCGGCTTCAACCCCAATCGCTGCTAGATTGGCGCGCCGTTCCAGAAGCCTGGGTTTGCACCGAATTGGACGAAACCGACGCTGACCACCTGGCGGGTGCCCTTGAGCGGGTCACCGAGACCTTGCAAATTTCCACCGACGAAGCACACGCGCTGGGCTTCTTTCAACGCGGAAATCCGCCTCCGGGTGCTCAAGAGGAACCGCATGGTCTGGTAACGGTCCCCAAGTGGCGGCATGCAATCCTCAATATTCCACACCCATTGCTTGGGCGAGGCCTCGTGGTCTTGGATACCCCAGGGCTCAATGCGATCGGCGCCGAGCCTGAGTTAACGCTCGAACTGATCGCGCAAACCCAAGCGGTGGTCTTTGTTTTGGGAGCAGACACCGCGGTGACGCAATCTGATCTCGCCATCTGGCAGAACCATTTTGCCAATGGTGCCCATGGAGTACCAAGGCCGCTGGTAGTGCTGAATAAACTGGACACGTTGTGGGATACGTTGAGCAGCCCAGAGCAGGTCAAAGACCAAATTGCTTACCAAAAGGCACATGCTGCCCAAAAACTAAAACTAGAAGGACGTCAAGTTCTTGCGGTTTCAGCAAAAAGTGCGCTGATCGCAAAAGTCAGTAACAACGTCGAACTGCTAGCGAAAAGCTGTATTGCAAGCGTTGAGACTGCTTTGGTGCATGGCATGCTTGAACAAGGTAACCAGCTGCTGTCAACAGCCGTCAACAGGGCCCTGACGCAACTTCAATTAGACATAGGCGGCTTGATCCATGTGCGCAAATGTGATGTCGCTGAAAAGCTGGCAAATCTGCTTTCTATGCAAGGTAGCAGTAAGGCGGTGTTGACCCAAATGCGCCGCGAGGTTGCTGTAGAGCAGCAGCAATTCGAACTTGGGCAGACCAAGTTTGCTGCGCTCATCGCGGTTCAGGGAAGGCTTTTTCGCGAGTTGTTTCTGGTACTTGACGAGCAAGCACTGCGCCAAGAGGTGCAAGCGCTTACCGAGGTATTGGCCAGGCCCGGCCTTAAATTGAGCGCGAAAAATGCGTTTGATGAAACGTTTGACCGCCTGCACGGGCGCATGCACGCTGTCCAAGCGCTGATCGGAGAGATCGTGGCGATGCACGCAGCCACATTTGAAGAGCTCAACACGCAGCTCAAATTCTCGCTGGGTCCCGTTACACCTCCATCGATGGAGCCCCATCGTTGCGAGCTGAAACTTGCCCAACTGCATCACGCCAAACATTTTGCATGGCACAACGTGCTGGGTCTTCAGAAGCCAGAGTTTGTCCGGCGTCTGGCGGAGGAGCTCCACGTCCGCTCGCACAGGCTTCGTGACGGGGTGTTCGCAGATTTGGTGGTGTGGCGAAATTCCCTGACGGGCGAGGTGAATGCGCAACTGGGTCTAAGGCGGGCCAGTTTGGAGCATCGCCGAGAGGCGATCGAAAAAATTGAGCAGGTCGGCACAGGGATGGCACAGCGTGCCCAAGAGCTTTCGTTGCATCTGCACGATCTAGAGAAGTTGGCGCAGAAGCTCGAAGAACAAGCGGCTTGCCTCATCGGTACCAGTGACGACAAGCAAGCGCTGGATGTGTCGTTGATTGCATGAGTAGGCCCCGAGGTTAAAAGTGCCACCTACATTAGCGGTAAAAAACCAACGATACCGATCTCCAATTTGTTAAACCATGTATATTTGACAACTTATACAAAGAACAATCCGAAACGGGGGGAATATGCGTGCTGCCGACTTTGCTTTCAAAATTTTGGTCGTGGACGACAGCAACACCATCCGCCGAAGTGCGGAGATCTTTCTGAAGCTGGGGGGGCATGAGGTCGTTCTTGCTGAGGACGGCTTCGACGCACTTTCCAAGGTTTACGACATGGCGCCGGATCTGATTTTTTGTGACATTCTGATGCCACGACTTGATGGCTATCAAACCTGCGCCATTATCAAACGCAATGAGCGATTTTCGTCAGTGCCAGTGGTCATGCTCTCTTCCAAAGACGGCGTCTTTGACAAGGCCCGCGGCCGCATCGTTGGCGCTGAACACTACATGACCAAGCCTTTTACCAAAGACCAATTACTTCAGGCTGTCAACCGGTTTGGCAGTCTGATGCAAGGAGCGAGCTAATGGCCGTGACAAAAGTCCTTATCGTCGATGACTCGAAAACAGAGACTATGTTCCTGACCGAAATCCTCCAAAAAGGTGGCTATTCGGTATCGAGCGCGGAGGGTGCTGAGCAGGCAATGCATCTGATTGCAAAAGAACGCCCAGAACTGATTCTGATGGACGTGGTGATGCCGGGTAAAAATGGATTCCAGCTCACCCGCGACATCGCACGTTCCCCGGAATACGGAGACATTCCCATCATTATTTGCACGAGCAAACGGCTTGAAACCGACAAGGTGTGGGGTCTGCGCCAGGGGGCCCGTGACTACATCACCAAGCCGGTGAATTCAGCAG
>JARXAU010000153.1 GCA_029865675.1 Rhodoferax sp. | reverse complement strand
CCCCGAGATGCTGACAGCCGCCGCCCACGACTTTGCGCCGCACGATGTGACTTTTTACCTGCGTGAGCTGGCCGCCTGCTACCACAGCTATTACGACGCCGAGCGCATTTTGGTGGGCGACCTGGCGGTCAAGCTGGCACGCTTGGCCTTGGTGGCTGCCACGGCGCAGGTGCTGCACAATGGCTTGGCGGTGCTGGGAGTGAGTGCGCCGTCAAAGATGTAATGCACAGGGGAACACAATGAAAAAGCAGCGCGGTGGTACGTTCTTGGGCTTTGTTTTGGGGCTGGTGGTCGGGTTGGGCATCGCACTGGGGGTGGCGGTGTACATCACCAAAGTGCCGCTCCCGTTTATGAATAAAGGCGTGACAAGGGGCGCCGACCAAAGCGATGCAGAAAGCAAAAAAAACAAAGACTGGGATCCCAATGCGCTTCTGAGCAGCAAACCGGCTGCCAAGGCCTCTGCAGCGCCAGAACCTGCCCCCGGCCTGCCGCCCGCGCTCGACAGCGTGGCACCCGCGCCTGAGCCGCGTGCCGACGCTACCCCCGACCCCAAAACAGAAGACAAGGCGGCCACAAGCGCCGATCCCCTGGGCGCGCTGGCCAAAGCAAAGGGTGGCATTGCCGAAGCGCCCCAAACGTCTTACTTTGTGCAACTGGGCGCGTTTCGGGCTGTTGACGATGCCCAAGCCCAGCGCGCCAAACTTGCCCTCAACGGCGTGGAAGCCAAGGTCACCGAGCGAGAACAGGGTGGCCGCCCACTGTTTCGCGTGCGCGTAGGCCCATTTGAAAAAATGGAAGACGCCGAACGCGCCAAAGACAAACTTGACAAAGCTGGAAACGACACCGCATTGGTCAAGGTACAGCGCTAAGGCGCATCGCCCCCTTTTCCTCACTTTTTTTGGAGTTGGTATGACGCTTAAACGCCGTGAATTTTCCCAAGCTGCGCTGGCCCTAGTGGCCGGTTTTTCCCCTTTTGTGCATGGCCAGCCCACCAAACCGGTGGCCGGCACGGATTACGCAGTACTTGACACCCCCACCAACGTAGAAGCCCCAGCAGGCAAGATTGAAGTGGTCGAGTTTTTTTGGTACAGCTGCTCCCACTGCAACGCGTTTGAACCCACTTTGGGCGAGTGGGTCAAAAAACTCCCCAAAGACGTCGCCTTTCGCCGCGTGCCAATCGCCTTTAATGCCAGCTTTGCGCCCCAACAGCGCCTGTACTACACGCTAGAGGCCATGGGGCTGATTGAAAAGCTGCACGCCAAAGTGTTTGCCGCCATCCACGTGGACAAGCTCAAGCTCGCCACGGGTGAGGCCATTGTGGAATGGGCTGGCAAAAACGGCGTAGACACGGCCAAGTTCCAGGCCGAATACAACTCCTTTGGTGTCGTTACCAAAACGCAACGCGCTTCGCAATTGCAAAACGCCTACAAAGTAGAAGGCGTGCCCGCACTTGGCGTCGCGGGTCGGTTTTACACCGACGGCAGCATGGCCAAGAGCATGGAGCGGGCCTTGCAGGTGGTGGACTCCTTGGTCGCCGACCTGCGTGCTGCGGCGGCCAAGCCCACACCCGGCCAAGCAGTTAAAAAGTCCTAAGCCAAGGCGAGACACCACTGCGACCGCACCAGGCGCGAGCCTAGCCGCAGTGCGTGCCCCGCACGGCGTCGTCAAGCGCCAATGACGGTGGCTACAATGCGCCGAATGTGCCGTTCAGCAAGTTTCGTGCCTTTATGAAAACACTCTTTTTCGCCCTGCTCTTGGCTACCACCACGCTGGCCACGCCAGTTTGGGCAGAAAAGGCCGACCGCAACAAGCCGATGAATGTCGAAGCCGACCTGCTGCGTTACGACGATGTGCAGCAGACCACCGTGTTTACCGGCCGGGTGGTTCTGACCAAGGGCAGCATCACGATCCGCGGCGCCAAACTTGAAGTACGCCAAGACCCGCAAGGCTACCAATATGGCACCGTGACAGGCTCAGAAGCGGAGCTCGCGTTTTTTCGCCAGAAGCGCGATGGCATCGACGAATACATCGAGGGTCAAGGCGAAACCCTGGTTTACAACGGCAAGGCGGACACGGTGCGCTTTGAGAAAAGCGCGGTGCTGCGCCGCTACCGGGGAACCACTCTGGCGGACGAAGTCAGCGGTGCCAACATACTCTACGAAAACCTGACCGACAAATTCAGCGTGGACGGCAGCAACCCCAGCGCGCCTGGCTCACCGAAAGGCCGGGTGCGTGCCACGCTGACCCCCAAACCCGAGCCAGCCGCTTCGCTGCCTGGCACCCCCCGCAACGCCGCCTCGTCCGAGACCAAGCCGCAATGACAGAGAGCCATGCAACGCTGCCTGCGGCGAGCGTTCACACACCGACCATCGGCACACTCGAAGCACTGCATTTGCAGCGTTCTTATGGCATGCGCCAGGTCGTGCGCGATGTGTCGCTTGCAGTGCGCACCGGCGAGGTGGTGGGACTGCTTGGCCCCAACGGCGCGGGCAAAACCACCTCTTTCTACATGCTGGTGGGCTTGCTACGCGCCAGCGCCGGCGAAATCACCATTGACGGCCAGCACATAGAACACATGCCCATCCACCGCCGCGCGCGCTTGGGCCTGGGCTATTTGCCACAGGAAGCGTCGATTTTTCGCAAGCTCAACGTGGAAGAGAACGTGCGCGCGGTCTTGGAGCTGCAACTCGGCCCAGACGGCAAACCGCTGTCCAGCACCGCCATCGAAGCGCGCCTGACCGCCTTGCTGCAAGACCTGCGGGTCGAGCATTTGCGCCTCTCGCCCGCGCTCGCGCTCTCGGGTGGAGAGCGGCGCCGGGTAGAAATCGCCCGCGCTCTGGCCACGCAACCGCGCTTTATCTTGCTCGACGAGCCTTTTGCCGGCATCGACCCGATTGCCGTCATTGAGATCCAGCGCATCATCACCTTCCTGAAAAACCGCAACATCGGCGTGCTGATCACCGACCACAACGTGCGCGAGACCCTGGGCATTTGTGACCACGCCTACATCATCAGCGACGGCCATGTGCTGGCGCAAGGCACCCCGTCCGAGATAGTCCACAACGCCGAAGTGCGCCGTGTGTATCTCGGCGAGAACTTCAAGATGTAGCCCGTTATGCGGCAAGGCCTCTCGCTTCGCGTTTCGCAGCATCTGGCGCTCACGCCGCAGTTGCAGCAGTCGATACGGCTGTTGCAACTCTCCACACTGGAGTTGAGCCAGGAGGTTGAGCAAATGTTGGAGGCCAATCCGTTTTTGGAAATGGACCACGAGGCGGCCGAGCGCGAGCAGTTTGGGCTGGCGCAGGCCGATATGCCGGTGAGCGACGGCGACCGCATTAGCGAATACGCGCCCAGCGCCCCGAGCGACTTCGCCAGCAGCGCCACCGACACCGTCAAAGACCAAGACGCCACGCCACTGAGCGCCGAGCCCGGCGAGGACGGCGTGAGCTGGGAGGGCGACGGCACCACCGAGACCACGCCCGACGACGGCGAATGGGGCGGCGACGCCAAAGCGCGCAGCAACAACCTGGGCGACGAGGAAGACAAAGACGCCACCGAACTGGCGCGCGTGCAGGAGTCTCTGCAAGCGCATTTGCTGCGCCAGGCGCTGCGCCTGCGCCTGAGCGATACCGACAGCGCGGCGCTGCGCTTTTTGATCGAGTCGCTGAGCGACGACGGCTACCTGGAAGACCCGCTGGAGTCGCTGGCGCAAAGCCTGGCCGGTGACGACCTGGAACACATCGAAGACCTGGTGCACCACTTCACTGTGGCGCTGGGGCTGCTGCACAGCCTAGAACCAGTGGGCGTGGGCGCCCGCGACCTGGGTGAATGCTTGCGCCTGCAAGTGCGCGCGCTGCTGGCCGATCTGGACACCGATGCACCCGAGACCGATATCGACCAGGAAGTGCTGGAAGTAGCCTTGCGCATCTGCCAGCAGCCCATGGACCTGCTGGCGCGGCGCGACATCAAACGCCTGGTGCTGCTGGGCGTGGGCAGCGACGCGCTGGTGCGCGAGGCGATTGCGCTGATAGCGCGCCTAGAGCCCAAGCCAGGACGGCGCTTTGCCGACGTGGAGCGCAACATCGTGGTGCCCGATGTTTTGGTGAGCGCCCTGCACAAGGCGGGGGCCACGCCGAAGTTTCGGGTGCAGCTCAACCCCGATGTGATGCCGCGCCTGCGGGTGCACGACATTTACGCCAATGTGCTGCGCAACCACAAAGCCAGCTCCAGCCACGCCGGCCTGCAACAGCGCCTGCAAGAGGCGCGCTGGTTTATCAAAAACATCCAGCAGCGCTTTGACACCATATTGCGTGTGAGCACCGCAGTGGTGGAGCGGCAAAAAAGCTTTTTTACCCATGGCGAGCTGGCCATGCGTCCGCTGGTGCTGCGCGAGATTGCCGAAGAACTGGGCCTGCACGAGTCCACCATCAGCCGCGTCACCACCGCCAAGTACATGGCCACGCCCTTTGGCACCTTTGAGCTGAAGTACTTTTTTGGCTCCGGCCTGGACACCGAGTCGGGCGGCAGCGCGTCGAGCACCGCAGTGCGCGCCATCATCAAGCAATTCATTGCCGCCGAGAGCCCAAAAAAGCCCTTGAGCGACAACCAGCTGTCCGAAATGTTGAAAGAGCAAGGCATCGAATGCGCCCGCCGCACCGTGGCCAAGTACCGCGAGGGGCTCAGAATCGCCCCGGCGAGTTTGCGCAAAGCGCTTTGAAAGACTTTCTTTGAACCAACTCCAACTCTTCCTCCCCTGCGCCGCCGGGGTGGAAGACTATCTGGCCCCCGAGATATTGCAGATTACCGGCCTGCCGCCGGGCTGCATTACCAAGCAGCGTGGCGGCGTGGCGGTGCGCACGTCCTTGACTGACGCGATGCGCCTGAACCTGTATTGCCGCCTGGCGCAGCGCGTGCTGGTGCTGGTGTCGTATACCGAGTACCGATCAGAGGCCGACCTCTACCGCGCTGCCATGGCGGTGGAGTGGGAGCGCTGGTTTACGCCGCGCCAGAGCATCAAGATCGAAGTCACCGCGCAGCACAGCCCGCTGACCAGCCTGAACTTTGCCGCGCTCAAAGTCAAAGACGCGGTGTGCGACCGCTTTCGCGAGACCTCGGGCGGCGTGCGGCCCGATGTGAATACCCAGTGGCCCGACGTGCGCATTTACGCCCACCTGACCACCGACGCCTGCTCGCTGTACATCGACACCTCGGGCGAGCCACTGTTCAAGCGCGGCTGGCGCGAGGACAAGGGCGACGCACCCCTGAAAGAAACCCTGGCGGCGGCCATGATTGCGGCCAGCGGCTGGGCCTCGGGCGACGACGACCTGCTGCCGCTGTACGACCCCTGCTGCGGTAGCGGCACGGTGGTGATTGAGGCGGCGCAGATCGCCTGCAATATTGCAGCGGGCTCCTTGCGCCGCTTTGCCTTTGAGAAGTTTGTGCCCTTTCGCGCCCAGGAATGGGCTGCGATGAAGGCCGAGGCCGCTGAGGGCGTGGTCAAGCCCGAACCCAGCCAAGCGGCGCTGATCTACGCCAGCGATGTGTCCTTTCGCATGGTTGACTTTGCGCAGCGCAATGCCGAACGCGCCGGGGTGTCCGACGTGATCGACTTTCGGGGCGGCGACGCCTTGCAGCGCATGCCACCGATTGACGCCGCAGTCACCGGCGGCGGTGTGATGATTCTGAACCCGCCCTACGGCGAGCGCATTGAAGTCGGCGGCGTGGCCGGTGCCGGTCGGCGCCAAGACGCACATTCGCGTGATCGGCAAGATGACGACGCGCAACAAGCCCGCTTTGGCGCACGCGAACTCGCGCACACCGAAGACGGCGGCGAATTCTTCAGCCAGCTGGCCAGCCATTGGAAGAAAAATTTCAGCGGCTGGAGCGCCTGGGTGCTCACGCCCGACCTGAAGCTGCCCGGCAAGATGCGCCTGAAAGAATCGCGCCGCGTGCCCATGTGGAACGGCCCGATCGAATGCCGCCTGTTCAAGTTCGACATGGTGGCCGGGCGCATGGCCAAAGAAGCGGCAGCGGCCAAAGGGGCTGGATCTCCAACCGCTGGCGACTGAGCGCAACGCTAAGCCCGTGCCTCCGATCTCAAAACCCGCGCCGCTTGCCAGCGTGGTGATAGACACCAACATCGTGCTCGACCTGTTCGTCTTCCAAGACCCCGCCACGCTGGTGCTGAACCAGGCCTTGACCGCCGCCCTCACCCTGGGCCAGCCGCGTTGGCTGGCCACAGCCGCGATGCGTGAGGAGCTAGCGCGGGTACTTTGCTACCCGCATGTGCTCAAACGCATGGCGTTTTATGCGCGCAGCGCGCCTGAGGTGCTGGGGCACTTTGACCGACTCTCGCACACCGTGGGCGTGGCGCCCAAAGCCAGCGTGACGTGCAAAGACCCGGACGACCAAAAGTTCATCGACCTGGCCGTAGCGCACCGCGCCGCGCTGCTGAGCAAGGACCGGGCGGTGTTGTGCATGGGCAAGCGGATGGCTTTGCTAGGCGTGCCGTTTGTGGGGGCTGCGTGGGGCGGGTCTTCACGTGAGAGAACTTTCATGATTGGGGGTGCTGCGCACCTTCATGAAAGCTAGGCGGGCGGGAAAACTGCCAACACCAACTGGGCAGGCGAGTAAATGGTCACGCCGTCAAACACTTTGCCGTAACCCGCGCCGAAATGGGTGCGGTCGCCGGTAACCAGCGCGTCGCACTGCAGCGCCATCGCAGCCACGAGCACTGGCCTGTCTTTGGCCGGTAGCCATAGCACTGCGGCCTGCGCGACGGACTGGTACTGCACTGCGTTCACCTCCGTTTGGCCGAGCAAGGCCTGCAAATAGTTCACCGCCTCGCGGCCCGCTTCGGCCGCCACATTGCGGCGCGCCTCTTCGGCCACATATTCATCGGACACCAAACTGTGCCCCAACGCATGCAGCGCGAGCACCCACTGGCGTATGGCGCCACTGGACCGGGCCGCTGAAAACAGGACGTTGGCGTCCAGAAAAATGCGCATCGGCCTTGGGCCGCGTCAAGCCGGGGTTGGGAGCTGGGGCAGCAGCGCAGCCAACTCGGCCTCGGCCTCGTCAAACTCCCGCACCCGTTCGGGGGTGTAAAGCTCCAGCGGCAGGGTAACGGCGGGGCGCAGCAACAAGCCCTGCGAAGTGGTTTCGGCAATCAGCAGGTCATCGGCCTTTAAACCCAAAGCACGGCGCAGTTTGGCCGGCAGTGTGACCACGCCCCGGCTGTTGATGGTGAGTGTTGTTTGCATGGTTTCAGTTTAGCTGAATTGCAGTAAATCTACAGTTTTGAACTGGTCTTGGAAGCAGTGTTTGCTATCGCGGATTGCGACCGTCGGTCGCATGCAGCTACTGCGTAGCCTGCGCCGCCTGAACCTCCTTGCGAACCCGCCCGCAAGAAAAAAGCCCGCTTACGCGGGCTCTTGCGGCTCGTATCTGCGTTTTACAAAACGCGCGGGTCAGAACGGAATATCGTCATCCATATCGTCAAACCCACTGGCCGGGCGCGGTGCGGGGGCTTGGCGCGCAGCCGGTGCTGGCTGCGGTGCGCGGGGCGGGGGTGGGGGCGCCATGCGGCGCGGTGCGGGTGCACCGCCGCCGTCTTCGCCGTCGCTGGGGCCGCCCATGCCTTCACGGCCGCCTAGCAATTGCAGCTCGGTCGCAATGATGTCCACCGTGTTTTTTTCTACGCCAGTGGTCTTGTCCACGTAGGTGCCGTATTTCAAGCGGCCTTCGACGTAAATGGGCCGACCTTTTTTAACGTATTCCCCGGCAATTTCGGCCAGGCGGTCGTAAAAGGTGACGCGGTGCCACTGGGTGTCTTCCACGCTCTCGCCCGTGTTTTTGTCTTTGCGTCGGCTGCTGGTCGCGATGCTGACGTTGGCTACCGCCTGGCCCGAGGGCAGGTAGCGGATTTCGGGGTCGCGGCCGCAGTTGCCGACCAGGATGACTTTGTTCACGGATGCCATAGGGTTTCTCCAAATTAGTCTGCGCATTATTACGCCTCTGGCGCGCCGCAGCGGCAAATCCTGCCGGTGGCGATAATCAGCGGTTTGGCCCGGCGCGCACGCTTTGAACACTCCCCACACCCCTTTTGACTTAGCTGGCGCTTTGAACGAGGCGCCCAGTACGTATTTAGGCGCTGCGCTGCGCCAAAACCTGATTAGCGTGCGCGGTGCGCGTACCCACAATCTCAAAAACATCGATCTCGACATTCCGCGCAACCAGCTCGTAGTCATTACCGGCCTGAGCGGCTCGGGCAAGTCCAGCCTGGCGTTTGACACGCTGTACGCCGAAGGCCAGCGCCGCTATGTCGAAAGCCTGTCCACCTACGCGCGCCAGTTTTTGCAGCTGATGGACAAGCCCGATGTGGACCTGATTGAGGGCCTGTCGCCCGCCATCTCGATTGAGCAAAAGGCCACCAGCCACAACCCGCGCTCCACCGTGGGCACGGTGACCGAGATCCACGACTACCTGCGCCTGCTGTTTGCCCGCGCGGGCACGCCCTATTGCCCCGAGCACGGCCAGGCGCTGCAGTCGCAAACCGTAAGCCAGATGGTGGACGCGGTGCTCGCCCTGCCCGAGGGCACGCGGCTGATGATTTTGGCGCCCGTGGCGCGCGAGAAAAAAGGCGAGTTCACAGACGTATTTGCCCAGATGCAGGCCCAGGGCTATGTGCGCTTTCGCATCACCGGTGCGGTGGTGGAGTTTGACGACCTGCCTGCGCTCAAAAAGACCGAGAAGCACGACATTGACGTGGTGATAGACCGCATCAAGGTACGCGCCGCGCCCCTGCCCGCTGCAGACGCCGAACCCGGCACGCCCGACCCCGAGCGCGCGCAGTTTGACGCCCTTAAGCAGCGCCTGGCCGAGAGTTTTGAAGCTGCGCTGCGCTTGGCCAATGGCCGCGCCATTGCGCTGGACATGGACACGCCCGCCGACGGCAGCGCGCCGCACGAGCACGGCTTTAACGCCAAATTTGCCTGCCCGCGTTGCAGCTATTCCATTAGCGAGCTGGAGCCCCGCCTGTTTTCGTTCAACTCGCCCGTGGGCGCCTGCCCGGCCTGCGACGGCCTGGGCCAGCACGACTTGTTTGACGTGGCCCGCGTGGTGGCATTTCCTAGCCTGAGCCTGGCCAGCGGCGCCATCAAGGGCTGGGACCGGCGCAACGCCTATTACTTCTCCATGCTGGAAAGCCTGGCCAAGCACTACAAATTTGACGTGGAGCAGCCCTTTGAGACGCTGCCCGAGGCGGTGCGCCAGGCCATTCTGTATGGCTCGGGCACCGAAGAAATTAAATTCAGCTACCTGCTAGACCCCGGCCAGCCCGCTGCGGACGGCAGTACCACGGTCGCCAAAAGGCAGGGCAAAAAACACCCTTTTGAGGGCATCATCCCCAATATGCAGCGCCGCTACCAGGAGACCGAGTCCAACCTGGTGCGCGAAGACCTGGCGCGCCTGCGCAGCACCCAGCCCTGTTCGGAATGCGCCGGTTCGCGGCTGCGCCGCGAGGCACGCCACGTCAAGATTGGCGAGGGCACGCAAGCGCGCGCGATTTTTGAGATCAGCCGCAGCACGCTGCGCGAGGCCTATGCCTATTTCAGCAGCCTGACCATGTGCGGCGCCAAAGGTGAGATTGCCGTCAAGGTGGTGCGCGAGATTGGCCTGCGCCTGAAATTTTTGAACGACGTGGGCCTGAACTACCTCAGCCTGGACCGCAGCGCCGAGACGCTGAGCGGCGGCGAAAGCCAGCGCATCCGCCTGGCCAGCCAGATTGGCTCGGGCCTGACGGGTGTGATGTATGTGCTGGACGAGCCCAGCATCGGCCTGCACCAGCGCGACAACGACCGATTGATTGACACGCTGAAACACCTGCGCGACATCGGCAACAGCGTGCTGGTGGTGGAGCACGACGAAGACATGATGCGCGCCGCCGACCACGTGATCGACATGGGCCCCGGCGCCGGCGTGCACGGCGGGCGGGTGATGGCACAAGGCACGTTTGACCAGGTCAAGGCCAACCCCAACTCTCTAACCGGGCGCTACCTGGCCGGCACGCTCAAGATTGAAGTGCCCACGCACCGCACCGCCTGGCTGCCCACGGTGGAGCGCGCCGCCTACCAGGCCAAGCACCCCGGCCGCTTTGCCCCCAGCCCGGCGGCGGAACGCCGCGCCGAGCGCGAAGCCCGCCACCGCGCCACCCTGGGCGACCTGCAAGCCCTGCGCGTGATTGGCGCCACCGGCCACAACCTAAAAAATGTGAGCGTGGAGTTTCCCGTGGGCCTGTTTACCTGCGTGACCGGCGTCTCGGGCTCGGGCAAATCCACCCTGGTGAACGACACGCTGTACGCGGCGGTGGCGCGCACCATCCACCGCGCCCACGACGAACCGGCGCCGCACGAGGCGATTGAGGGCATTGAGCATTTCGACAAGGTCATCAACGTAGACCAGTCGCCCATTGGCCGCACGCCGCGCTCCAACCCGGCCACTTACACCGGCCTGTTCACGCCGATTCGCGAGCTGATGGTGGAAGTGAACACCGCCCGCGAACGCGGCTACGGCGCCGGGCGCTTTAGCTTTAACGTGCCGGCCGGCAGCGGCGGCGGGCGCTGCGAAGCCTGCCAGGGCGACGGCATGGTGAAGGTGGAAATGCACTTTTTGCCCGACGTCTACGTGCCCTGCGACGTATGCCAGGGCGCGCGCTACAACCGCGAAACGCTGGAGGTGATGTACAAGGGCAAAAACATCGCGCAGATTTTGGACATGACGGTAGAAGCCGCGTTCGACTTCTTCAAAGCCGTGCCCACCATCGCGCGCAAGCTGCAAACCCTTCTGGACGTGGGCCTGTCTTACATCCGCCTGGGCCAGGCCGCCACCACGCTCTCGGGCGGCGAGGCCCAGCGCGTCAAGCTCGCACTTGAACTAAGCAAGCGCGACACGGGCCGCACGCTCTACATATTGGACGAACCCACCACCGGCCTGCACTTTGCGGACATCGCGCTCTTGCTCAAAGTGCTGCACCAGCTGCGCGACGCGGGCAACACGATTGTGGTGATTGAGCACAACCTGGACGTCATCAAAACCGCCGACTGGCTGATCGACATGGGGCCTGAGGGCGGCTCCGGCGGAGGAACCGTGCTGGCGGTGGGCACGCCGGAGGACATTGCGGGGTGTGGGGAGAGTTTTACGGGGAGGTATTTGGGGAGGTTGTTGGGGGGAGGACTCGACGGTCGTGTCTTGTGTGCCATCAGCATGCGCAAAGAAACCACTTCGGAATAAACCACGGGCCGCGAATCTCGCGACGCAATGGCACTTTAGCTGTTCGGGCGGCAAACAGTTGGCTGCCCGCTCGAACTAGGAGTTTGAGCTCAGGCGCCGAGGACGGCTCCCATCTCTTTTAGGGCTTGGTAAGGATGTGCGCCGAGCTCTGCATGATCAGACCAGTTATCCAAGAAGCGCAAATAGCTTTTGACACCTTCATCACGCAGCAAGCGTCGAGCGAAGTATTCAACTGGAACTATGTCTAGGTTTTCCAGCAGTCCTGACTTCCATGCTAGGGCTAGGTTTGCAAAATGAACGATTAGTCGGTCCAGCTTTCGTTCTTCATCGGAGTCATGAAAATTGTCGTCGTAATGGAATTTGGAGTATTCGATAGCGTAAAAAATGCTTTGCATTTCTTTATCATCTGCAAAGTCGCTGAGAAATTTTGCGACCAACGAGGCTCTCGCTTGCCTATTTGTTCGACCGTTCTGGATGTAATTCAAATACAGGCCGACAGCAGCGAACAAGGCGCTCACTGTCGGGACAAGGGTCAGCGTTATCTGGAGCCAGGTCGGCAGGAGAATCGCGGAGGGCTGCATGGGTTCCTCATTGCAATAAGCAACATCAGTAAAGAGCAGACAAGCCCATCTTGTCCGTCGAATCTGATGGCCCCGCTGACATTGCGCTCCGGAAAAGCGCTTTAGTTCGGTGGCTTTGCGTCACCGGCTTTAGCCGGGTTTGCCCTTCAATTTTCTTGTCCATCGGTTTTGCTTATAACCGATGAACTTATCTTAACAAACCAATATGGAGTAGCCAGTTAGGGTCGCTCGCATGGCAAGCGCCACGGGCGCGCGGCGCGGCTGGGTCATGGGGATTTAGATGATCGGTCTGGGTTCTGTCGGTAAACACCCACCGGGGCGTCAGCCATTGGCTTTTGCTGACCGCTGCCTTTTGCCCTGCGCTTGAATGCCCGAGATTTTTAGAGGCCCCGCCCGCCCGGCCTGCTTGTCTGCTTGGCCTTGTGCAATATCATTTTTCAGGTTCGCCTCCATGGTTTGGTAGTGCATGCCTTTAAATACTTGGGGTGGCTCCACGGCCTTGAACCCCAAACGTGCATACGCTGCAACTGCGAACAATGACGAGCGAACCGTGACTGTGTTTCTCAAAAGACCACCGTCTAAAGCGAATTGCCACAGTTGCTTGCCAACGCCTAGTTTTTGAAAAACCGGATGTACAAAAAAGTATTTCACGTGGCTGCTGTCACTGATTGCAAGTACACCAACAAGCGTTTTATCGGATGCGGCCACCAAGCAAGCCATGGGTGCAGACCCTATTAGCTTGCGTATCTGCGGAGGCTGAATACTTGCCTCATACCAATCTGGGCATGGATGTTCTGGCGTAAAGCAGCACAACTGCGAGGTTGCGTAAATTAACTCGGAAATAGCGCACGCGTCGGCGTCTAGCGCGTAGCGTATTTCGTAGGTAGGGTTCATGGACAACTAAATAGGGGTTGCTGCTGGATTAGCCCTGTGTCTGGACCTTGGCGCGCAGCTTGATGGGGTTAAGCGTCACGTACCTTTATCGTTGCTCTTGTCGGCAGTGCGCTAGGCCGTTGGAAGTCAGCGCGAATAAGAGTTTGAACGAACGCGCTGCAAGGGCAGTGAATATTATTCGGGCAGGTGACACGCTGCCTCGATGTTATTTCCCTCAGGGTCGATAACGAACGCGCCGTAGTAATTGGGGTGGTAATAGGGCCGCAAACCGGGTGCGCCGTAGTCTTTGCCACCTGCGGCAATAGCCGCTTGGTAAAACGCATCAACCTGCGCTCGATTCTCAGCCCTCCAGCAAAGGTGGCAACTCGTGGTGGCAGGTGCCGCTCCATACGGCGAGGTGCCGTCCACAAACCAAACATCTACTTTTTTTCCATCTGGCTCTGCTGCGTCGGGGTGCGAGAAGCCCAGCATATTCATTCCGTCGTAACTGCCTTCTACGTTCAGGCTGTAGCCCAATGGAGCCAAGGCTGCGCTGTAGAACGCTTTGGTGCGAGTGATATCGCTGACACGAAAGGTCATGTGATCAAGCATTGTTTTTCCTCGAAAGGTGGGGTGAAGAATGTCTAACGTGATGTAGCCGAGCCCATATTCCCTAGTCGAATCTGGTGGCCCCGCTGACATTGCGCTATGTGGGCAGCGCTTTAGTTCGGTGGCTTTGCGTCGCCGGCTTTGGCCGGGTTTGCCCTTCAATTTTCTTGTCCATCGGTTTAGCTTGAAACCGACGGGTTCATCTTATCAAATCAATAATTGATGGCGATGGTTTGAGCCGCAAGCAAAGCAAGCGCTTGGGGCACCGCTTTGTCAGGTTACGGGCGGTATCTGATCGCGTGTTCCGACTGGAACGTCTGCCTTTTTCAGAAAGATCCCAGTCTGATGTCCCTGGCGTGGTGCAGCACCCGAAGTACTGTCAATTCCGTACCGTCCACTTCATAAAACAAAACATAGGGCGTGGATGTTGGCCAACTGCGCACCGCACTGCCCAACTCCGGTCTGGCCCGCCCCATCAGCGGCTGCAGTAGCAATACCTTTGCCTCTTGCTCAAGACTCTCCAAAACCCGGTCGGCTGCTGCAAGATTGTCTTCCGCTATGTAGAGCCAAGCCTCTAGTAAATCGGCCTGCGCCCGTTCCGTAAAGACCAATAGGGGCATCAGCCAACGGCCTTTGAGGATCGCTGCTTTCTGCCTTCAGCTTTAATGCTCTCAATGTTCAGAGGCGCCACCCGCCCAGCCCGCTTGTCTGCTTGCCCTTGTTCAATGTCTTTCTTCAGGTTCGCCAAGGTTGCGCTTTGCACTGCCTGGTAAGCCTCAAACAGGCGCAACGCCTCCCGAATGACTTCACTGGCGGAACCAAACATGCCCGAAGCAACATGGGCCCTCACCCGGCTCTCAAGCTCTGGTGGCAGCGAAACGTTCAATGACATGGTTAACTCCTCATTGCGATGGCAGACTTTGCCATTTTAGGGCGATTGCTCCGCTTAAACGAACAAGCACCCAGTGCTGATCCGGCGAGATTTGTTGCGTGAAGTTGTTTGAAATGGAAACGAACGCCGATCTCGCTGGTAGAAGGATAGCTAGGGCCGCAGCGCTTCGAGCACCGCGCTCGGGTTGCGATCAATCACGTTCAGCAAAACCAGCGATGGGCCGCTGGGTGCGCGGTCGCCACGTTCCCAGTGCCGCAGCGTGGCCACCGAGAACCCAAAGCGTGCCGCAAACTGCTCTTGCGTCAGGCTCAGGCGCTGGCGCAAGCCGGACACATCCACCGCTTGCGGCTGATACAACTTGATACCCGTGGTTTTGCCTTTGGACTTGGCATGGGCAATAGCCTCGTTGAGGCCTTGTTTGATACTTTCAAATGCTTTTGTCATTGGGAGTTCTTTCAAGTTTCTAGCCAGATTTGGACCTTGGACAGCGGCCGCCACTAGCCTACCCCCGCCGCAACCACTCCCCCAGCCGCTCCACCCCCTGCGTCAACCTTGCTAAGTCTTTGGACGCAAAGCACCAGCGCAGCCAGCCCGCAGCCTCAGGCGCAAAGGCGCTGCCGGGGGCGAGGCCCAGACCGGCCTCGGCCACCAGGCGCTTGGCGGTGGCCAATGAATCGCTGTGGCCGGGTAGCTGAAAGAAGGCGTACATGCCGCCCAAGGGCAGCGCCACTTGCACGTCGGGCAGGGTGCGCAGCGCGGGGATCAGGGTGTCGCGGCAGGTTTTGAGGTGGGCGACCACGCGGGGCGTCACTTCATCCCGGCGCTGCAGCGCCACGATGCCTGCGCGCTGGGTGAACACGCTGGCGCAGGAGGTGTTGAATTCGACCAGCTTGCCCATGGCTGCGGTCATTTGCGGCGGCATGACCAGCCAGCCCAGGCGCCAGCCGGTCATGAGGTAACTTTTGGAAAAGCGGTGCACCACCACCAGCCGGTCTTCGGGCGCGGCGATGTCCAAAAAGCTGGGCGCGCTGCCATTGGCGCTGGGGGCGTAGTACAGGTTTTCATACACCTCGTCGGCCAGTATCCAGGTGCCGGTGCGGCGGCAGTGGGCCAGGATGGCACTCTGCTCGTCGCGGCTCAAGGTCCAGCCGGTGGGGTTGTTGGGGGCGTTGAGTATCAGCAGCTGGGTGCCGGGGGTAATGCTCTCTAGCAGCCGGGGCAGGTCCAGCGTCCAGGCGCCCGCGTCAGCGCCGGAGCTTTGTGGCGTGAGCGCCACGGTGCGCAGCTGCGCGCCCATGATCAGCGCCTGCGCCGTCAGGTTGGGCCACACTGGGGTGACAGCCACCACCTCGTCGCCCGCGTCCACCAGCGCCTGCACCGCCAGCATCAGCGCATTCACCCCGCCGGTGGTCACCGCAATGCGCTCCATGGCAATCGGCGTGGCGCCGGGCCCGCTGGCGTGCTGGGCGGTCATGGCGCTGGCAATGGCGTGGCGCAGCTCGGGCAGGCCCAGGTTGTGGGCGTAAAAGGTTTCGCCACGTTGTAGCGACTCTATGGCGGCTTGGCGGATGAAGTCGGGCGTGACCTCGTCACTCTCGCCAAACCAAAAGGCCAGCACATCGCTGCGGCCCAGGCCGGCGTTGGCCACTTCGCGGATTTGCGATTCTTCGAGGTTTTGGATGGTGTGGCGCATGCGGCTTGGCGTGGGCGACTAGCCAAACAGGGCCTGGTACTGCGCGCGCAGCAGGTTTTTTTGCACCTTGCCCATGGCGTTGCGCGGCAGTTCGGGCACCAGAACACAGTGCTTAGGGATTTTGAAGTTGGCCAGTTGTGCTTTTAAAGCGGCCACGATGGCGCCGGGCTGCGGCTGCGCGCCGGGCTTGGCAATCACCAGGGCCACGCCCACCTCGCCAAAGTCGGGGTGCGGCACGCCCACCAAGGCGCTCTCGGCCACGCCGGGCAACTGGTTGATATAGCCCTCAATCTCTGCGGGATAGACGTTGTAGCCGCCGCTGATGATCAGGTCTTTGCTGCGCCCTACGATGTGCACATAGCCGCGCGCGTCCACTTGGCCCACGTCGCCGGTTCTGAAAAAACCGTCGGCGGTAAATTCTTCCGCCGTCTTCTCGGGCATGCGCCAGTAGCCGGAAAACACATTGGGGCCGCGCACCTGAATGCCGCCAATCTCGCCCATTGCCAGCGGCGCGTCGCGGTCCCCCGCCACGCGCAGCTCCACGCCGGGCAAGGGAAAGCCCACGGTGGCGCCACGGCGTTCGCCCTGGTTTTGAAAACGGGCGTCGGCCGCATAAGGGTTGGAGGTGAGCATTACCGTCTCGCTCATGCCGTAGCGCTCCAGGATGGTGTGGCCGGTGCGCGCCGTCCAATCCTTGAAGGTTTCCAGCAGCAACGGGGCCGAGCCCGCCACGAACAAACGCATGGTGCTGGTGGACTCTGGCGTCAGTCCAGGCTCGGCCAACAGGCGCACATACAGCGTGGGCACGCCCATAAACACGGTGGCTCGTGCCATGTGCGCCAGCGCCGTCTTGGGCTCGAACTTGGCCATCCAAACCATCTTGCTGCCGTTCAGCAGCGCGCCATGGATGGCCACAAACAGACCGTGCACATGGAAGATGGGCAAGGCGTGGATCAGCACATCGCCCGCCTTCCAGCCCCAGTAGTCCTTGAGCACCTGGGCGTTGCTGAGCAAGTTGCCGTGGCTGAGCATGGCGCCTTTGCTGCGCCCGGTGGTGCCGCTGGTGTAGACGATGGCCGCTAAGTCATCGGCTTGGCGCGGCACAACGGCGTGCACATCGCTGTGCATCGCGGCGCGCTCCAGCAGGCTGCCGGTGCGGTCATCGTCCAGCGTGAACACGTATTGCGTGCCCGCCCTGAAGGCGATCTTGCTCACCCAGCCAAAGTTGCGGCTGGCGCACACCACCACGGCGGGCTCGGCGTTGCCAATGAAATATTCGACTTCAGCGCTTTGGTACGCGGTGTTCAGCGGCAAATACACAAAGCCCGCACGCCGGGTGGCCAGGTACAAGACCATGGCTTCAACCGACTTTTCGGTGTAGGCCGCAACGCGGCTGCCTGCGGGCAAGTCCAGCGACTGCAATACATTGGCCACCATGGCGGTGGCGCGGTCCAAGTCCCGCCAGGAGTAATGCAGGCCGCTGTCCGTCTCGACGGCAGTGGCGTCCAAATCAGCGGGGAAGGCCGCGCGCAAGGCGGCAAACAGGTTGTGTTGGGCCATGGTGGGGTGCAAAAAGCGCGTAGATCAGTCCAGCTTGGCGCCCGAGGCTTTGACGACCTTGGACCATTTGGCCAGCTCGCTTTTGATAAACCCGTCAAATTGGGCGCCCGCTAGGTTGGGGAAATCCGCACCTTGGTTGGCCCAGATGGCTTTTGCCTCATCAGTTTGGCAGGCGCGGCGAATCTCTTCGGTGGCGCGCGCCTGCGCGTCCGCTGGAGTGGCTTTGGGTGCCCAAATACCGTACCAGGTGCTTACGGTGTAGTCGGGTAAACCCAGCTCGGTAGAGCATGGCACGTCGGGGAAAGCGGGGTTGCGCTTGCTGCCCGACACCATCAGCGCCTTGATGCGCCCACCTTTGATGTGCGCCGCCGATGAGCCCAGCCCGTCAAACATCATGTCCACATTGCCCGCAATCAGGTCCTGCAGCGCGGGGCCCGCACCGCGGTAGGGAATGTGGGTGATAAAGGTGCTGGTTTGCAGTTTGAACAGCTCGCCCGCCAAATGGTGCGAGGTGCCACCGCCGGCCGAACCGTAGTTGAGCTTGCCGGGGTTTTTGCGCACAAAAGCCAAAAATTCAGCAAAGTTGGCTACCGGTACCTTTTTGGGATTGACCACCAAAATTTGCGGCACGCTGGCCACCAGCAGCAGGGGCGCAAAGTCGCGCTCCAGGTCGTAGTCCAGCTTGGCATACATGCTGGGCGCAATGGTGTGGTGCACCGCGCCCATGAACAGGGTGTAGCCGTCGGGCGCCGCTTTGGCCGCCACCCCCGCGCCCAAGGTGCCACCGGCGCCGCCCTTGTTATCGATCACGAGTTGCTTATCCGTCAGTCGGGAAAACTGCGCCGACAGGGGGCGGGCAAAGGCGTCCGTGCCGCCGCCGGCCGGAAAGGGCACCACCAAGCTAACCGGTTTGGCGGGCCAGCTCGATTGGGCCCAGGCGGGCAAGGCCAAGCCAGCAGCGCTGGCCAAGGCGGTTTGAAGCAAAGCCCGGCGGTCCAGGTGAGCCTGGGTGTGGGGTTGGGATTGGGGCATGGTTTAGGTCTCCTCTTTGATGATGAACAGCGGTGCGTCAGCGGGGCATACAAAGGCGTCCAGGTCTGCGCACCACACCATTGTCATTCAACCCAACAGCCGCGCAAAGCGAAGCACGAGAATTCAAGGACTTCGCCGTTTGCTCGGGGCCAAGACACGGAGTCAACGGGAGGTGGTGTGGAACACCGGAGCAAGTCCGCGTGGCGCTTGGCCGTAGGGTCAAGGCGCAAGCTTGACGGGCGACACCCCCAGCCGCTTAAAACCGCGGCAAATCCGGGTGCTTGATCTGCCCGCCGCGCACCAGCATCTTGCCGTACTCGGCGCAGCGCTGTAGGGTGGGAATCACCTTGCCGGGGTTGAGCAAACCCTGGGGGTCAAACGCGCGTTTGACCGCAAACATTTGTTCGTTTTCTTCGGGCGAAAACTGCACGCACATGCTGTTGAGCTTTTCCACGCCCACGCCGTGCTCGCCTGTGACTGTGCCGCCCATCGCCACGCTGGTCTCCAGGATCTCGGCGCCGAAGAGTTCGCAGCGGTGCAGCTGGTCAGCGTCGTTC